>JAXIPK010000368.1:0-7475 GCA_045402975.1 Acidobacteriota bacterium | reverse complement strand
GGAGCGCCCAGCAGTTGCCCCTCCGGAGTCGACCTCGGCTGCGTTATGCCGCCGACGACTTTTCCTTCAACCAGGGGTTGACCCAGCTGATCGGCCAGCAGGGGAGAGGCGCGCAAAAGCTCGGACGCTTTGAGATAGACGGGCGAAGTCTTGTCGATGGGGCTTTTTCCTTCGAGCAGGGCGTGTAGACAGCCGGGTGTTCCGGGCCAGAGTGTTGGAGTTCCGAGGACGAGGAAGAGGACGCCGGAACAGAGGAGAGTCCTAGATATCTGCCTGGGGCCCATGACCTGTTGGGCAGATTGTAGCAGGGTGGCCACGAAGACACAAAGGCGCATAGAAAGAAAGATTGAGCATTGAACGTGATCCGCGCCAGAACTCTTTGTTTTTGGCACGGTGTTCCGCACCGCTGCGTTCCACAGCTAGTCCCTTGATTGCATAGAGCCGACAGAACTCAGCACGTTAGTCCCTTGCTCGGGACCAAGAGGTCGGCTCTCGGCCTCCATCTAGCGCAAGAACCTGGGAACAACTTGGGAACAGAAGCTGCCGAATACCGTGCTAAACCGTGAGGCTAGGTGCAGGAAAGAGCCAGAGTATCCAACAACATACTATTTCCTAATCCAACTCTGGATCCGAGAATCTAGGTTCGACTCCTAGCCTCCTAGCCATCCTGTTCCTCTCCCTTTCCCCTCTGATGGAGTCGAGGAGAGCTAGCCCGGGGCGGGCCCGGCGGCCTCGAAGGGATGCTGGCAGTAGGCGCAGACTTTGGCGTGGCCTTTCACTCGCTCGCGGCAGTTGGGACATTCCTTCAGCGGAGGCAGAACCTGCATGACGATGAAGACGATGAGCGCCCCAAAGGGGTGAATGCCGAACCACATCCAGTGCGGCGAGCGGTTCTTCTTCTTGGCGGCCTTGATGCCGAAGACGATCAGCGAGACCCAGGCTCCCAGCACTACCACCAGGATGAACAAGGCGAACAGTCCCGCAACGATCGCGCCGGCTTCCTCTCCTCGCATACGACCCTCCCGCCCCGCAATGGAATCGGCAGAGTATGCACGGCTCGCGCGCCAATGACAACCGTTGGATTCTTCTGCGCACCTCGGCCCCAATTGCGGTAGACTTGGGCTTCCTCGAGGGAGTCTATGGCAACCCAGAAATCCGGCCTGCAGGCAGGCGACCGCACGGAAGACGTGCGCACCGGCCTCAGCCTGGAATCCTTCAAGCAGGCCTTTCGCGACAACCTCTTCTACCTGCTGGGCCGCTTCCCCGAAGTCGCCACCCGCAACGACAAGTACATGGCGCTCGCCTACACCGTGCGCGACCGCCTGCTGCAGCGCTGGGTTCGCACCGGTCACGCCTATTTCGAAAAACGCGCTCGAACCGTCTGCTATCTCTCCGCCGAGTTTCTCCTCGGCCCGCATCTCAAGAACAATCTCATCAACCTCGGCCTCTACGACGTGGCCCGGCAGGCGATGGAAGAGCTCAGCTTCGACCTCGAGGAGTTGCTCGACCAGGAAGAAGAGCCCGGGCTCGGCAACGGCGGCCTCGGCCGCCTGGCCGCCTGCTACATGGACTCCCTCTCGACGCTGCAGATTCCCGCCATCGGCTACGGCATCCGCTACGAGTTCGGCATCTTCGACCAGACCATTCGCGACGGCTGGCAGGTGGAAATCACCGACAAGTGGCTGCATCTCGGCAACCCCTGGGAAATCCCGCGGCCCGAGGTCAGCTTTGAGGTCAAGCTCGGCGGTCACACCGAGCCGTATCGGGACGACCAGGGGCGCTACCGCGTCCGCTGGGTCCCGCATCGCGTCCTGCGCGGCGTTCCCTACGACACGCCCATCCTCGGCTACCGCGTCAACAACACCAATCTACTGCGGCTGTGGAAGGCGGAGGCGGTCGAGTCGTTCGACTTCCAGGCCTTCAACGTCGGCGACTACTACGGCGCCGTGGATGAGAAGATGGATTCGGAGAACGTCAGCAAGGTCCTCTACCCCAACGACGAGCCGGTGCAGGGCAAGCAGTTGCGCCTGGCGCAGCAGTACTTCTTCGTCTCCTGCTCGCTGCAGGACATGATCCGCATCCATGGCCAGTCGGCCAGGGGCGTGACGGATTTCCACCAGAAGTACGCGGTGCAGTTGAACGACACGCACCCTTCGATTGCCGTCGCCGAGCTGATGCGCCTCCTGGTGGACGAGCACGGCCTCGACTGGGAGCCCGCCTGGGAAATCACCCGCCACACCTTCGCCTACACCAACCACACCCTGCTCCCCGAAGCCCTCGAAAAGTGGCCGGTAAGCTTGCTCGGCAGCCTGCTGCCCCGCCACCTGGAAATCATCTACGAAATCAACCGGCGCTTCCTCGACGACGTCGGCCGGAAGTACCCGGGCGATGGCGACCGCGCCGCCCGCCTCTCCCTGATTGACGAAGCCGGCGACCGCTACGTCCGCATGGCTAACCTGGCCTGCGTCGGCAGCCACGCCATCAACGGCGTCGCCCAGCTCCATTCCGAGCTCCTCCAGCAGAGCGTGCTGCGCGACTTCGCCGAGTTCTCGCCGGAAAAATTCAGCAACAAGACCAACGGCGTCACCCCGCGCCGCTTCCTTGTCCTTTGCAACCCGGGCCTGACCCGCCTCATCAGCAGCCGCATCGGGGAGGACTGGCCCAGCGACCTCCGCCAGTTGCGGAAACTCGAGCCCTATGCCGACGACGCAACCTTCCGCCAGGCGTGGTACGAGGTCAAGCAGGCCAACAAGCGGGCGCTGGCGGCGGCCATCGAGAAACGCACGGGAATCGCAGTCAGCCCGGAGAGCCTGTTCGACATCCAGGTCAAGCGGATGCACGAATACAAGCGGCAGCACCTGAACCTGCTGCACGTGGTCACGCTCTACAGCCGCCTGAAGCGCAACCCCAAGCTCAAAGTCACGCCGCGTACCGTGATTTTCGGCGGCAAGGCCGCGCCCGGCTACTTCATGGCCAAGCTCATCATCAAGCTCATCAACTCCGTGGCCGCGGTGGTGAACGCCGACCCGGAGGTCGCCGGGCGCCTGCGCGTGGTTTTCTGGCCCGACTACAACGTGAAGAACAGCCAGCTCATCTTCCCGGGCGCGGACCTCTCCGAGCAGATTTCTACTGCCGGCATGGAAGCTTCCGGCACCGGCAACATGAAGTTCGCGCTCAACGGCGCGCTGACCATCGGCACCCTCGATGGCGCCAACGTGGAGATCCGCGAGGAAGTGGGCAGCGAAAACTTTTTCCTCTTCGGGCTGACGGCGGAGGAAGTGATGGCGGTGAAAGCCCGCGGCTATCGCCCCAAGGGCCTCTACGAAAGCAACCCCGAGCTGCGGGAGGCGTTGGATGACATTGCTTCGGGAAGATTCTCGCAGGGCGATGCCAACCTATTCCGGCCCTTCGTGGATTCTCTGCTCTATCACGACACCTTCCTGGCGATGGCCGACTATCAGGCCTATATCGACTGCCAGGATGCGGTCGCCGCTGCCTATCGCGACCGCGACCGCTGGACGCGCATGTCCATCCTGACCGTTGCCCGCATGGGCAAGTTCTCCTCCGACCGCGCCATCCAGGAATACTGCGACGGGATTTGGAAAGTGAAGCCCCTGCCGGTCACGCTCGAAGGCGCGGCCGCGCCGGAAGGGGCGCGCCCTGCCGCCGAGCCCGGGCGGCGCGGCTCCCGCTGACATGCAACTGACCCACGCCGATCTCGCCATCGCCACGCTCGGGGAGTGCCGCTTTCCTTCCCCCATGCGCGAGCAGCGCTTCATGCCGCCCACCGAGCGCCGCCTCTACCACTCCGACCTGGCCACCATCCGCAGCTACCTCGAGGCCGGCCAGGAGCCGCCCACCTTCGAAGTCGCCGGGCCGCGCGAGAAAATATTCTTCGACCCCGCCGGGCTGCGCTGCGGCATCGTCACCTGCGGCGGGCTTTGCCCCGGGCTGAACGACGTCATCCGCGCCATCGTGATCAGCCTTTACCACCACTACGGCGTGCGGACAGTGCTCGGGTTTCCCTACGGCTACGAAGGGGTGGTGGCCAAACACGGGCACAAGCCGATTGAGTTGACACTCGATCTGGTCAACCAGATCCACCAGACCGGCGGCACGGTCCTGGGGTCCTCGCGCGGGGCGCAGGACGTTGGCGAAATCGTCAATACGCTCGAGCGCCTCCAGATCAGCATCCTCTTCACCATCGGCGGCGACGGCACCCTCCGCGGCGCTCACGAAATCGCCGAAGAGATCCGCCGCCGCGGCCGCACCATCAGCGTTATCGGAATTCCCAAAACCATCGACAACGACATCTCCTTCGTGCAGTCGTCGTTTGGATTCGAAACCGCCGTGGCCGAAGCGCGCCGCGCCAACTACGCCGCCCACAGCGAGGCCACCGGAGCGCGCAACGGCGTCGGGCTGGTGAAGCTGATGGGGCGCGAGTCGGGCTTCATCGCCGCCCACGCAGCGCTTTCGGATACGCAGGTCAACTTCTGCTTGGTGCCCGAAGTGAAGTTCACCCTGGAGGGATTCCTGAAAGCGCTGCAGGAGCGGCTGGAGAGGCGCGCCCACGCCGTGATTGTGGTCGGCGAAGGCGCCGGGCAGGACTTGATGCAGGCCAGCCTCGGGCGCGATGCCTCCGGCAACGTCCGCTTGGGCGACATCGGCGTGTTTCTGCGCGACAGGATCAAAGAACACTTCCAGCGCATCGCAATGGAGCTCAACCTCAAGTACATCGATCCCAGCTACTCCATCCGCAGCCAGCCCGCCAACGCCCGCGACGCCGCCCTCTGCTGGCTGCTCGGTCAATCCGCTGCCCACGCCGGCATGAGCGGCCGGACCGACATGGTGATGGGAACCTGGGAAGACACTCCCACGCACGTGCCGATTCGCCTGGCCATCTCGGCGCGCAAGAAGATCGACCCCGACGGCTGGTTCTGGAACGCCGTCCTGGCCGCAACCGGCCAGCCGCGGAGCATGTAGGGAAGAGTACAATGAAAACCGGCATCGTCGGAGCGGGCTTTGTGGGCAGCACGGCGGCCTACGCCATGGCGCTCGGCGGAATCGCCACCGAGCTCGTCCTGATTGACCTCAACGAGAAGCTGGCCCAGGCCCACGCCGAAGACCTCCTCCACGCCACGCCCTTTGCGCGGCCGGTTCGCATCTCAGCCGGGGGCTACGCCCAGCTCGAGGGCGCGCGGCTGGTGGTGCTCTCCTGCGGCGTCGGCCAACGCCCGGGGGAAACCCGCCTCCAGCTTTTGCAGCGCAATTACAAGGTGTTCGAGCAGGTCATCCCGCAGGTTCTGAAGGCGGCGCCGGAAGCCATCCTGCTCGTCGCCTCCAATCCCGTGGACGTCATCAACCAGATGGTGACGAAGATCTCCGGCTTGCCGGTCGGCCGGGTGATTGCTTCGGGGACGATTCTCGACACGGCGCGCTTCCGCGCCCTGTTGAGCGAGCATCTGCACGTCGCGCCGCAATCGGTCCACGCCGTCGTGGTCGGCGAGCACGGCGACTCCGAGGTGCTGGTCTGGTCGGGAGCTCGGGTGGCTGGGCTGCCGCTCGAGGATTTCGGCGCGCAGTGCGGCTGCCCGCTCACCGAAGCCGCCCGCTCTCAGATTGATGAAGGCGTGCGCCGCGCCGCCTACCACATTATCGAAGGCAAAGGCGCCACCTACTTCGGCATCGGCGCCGGGCTGGCGCGCATCGCTCGCGCCATCCGCGATGACGAGCGCGTGGTGATGACCGTTTCAATCATCACCAGCGGGGTCGAGGGATTGGACGGCGTCAGCATCTCGCTGCCGCGCGTGGTGGGGCGCGCTGGCGTGCTCACCACGCTGCGCCCTGAGTTCTCGGCCGAGGAGGGCGAAAAGCTCCGCCGCAGCGCGCAGATTATCCGCGACGCCGCCGCCCAAATCGGCCTCTAGGCTTCACAAGCTCACTAAGCGGCGTCTTGCAATCACTTCGGCGTTCCTACAAGTTGCTGACCGTTTTTGAAAACCAGTCGCACCTCTCGGACAGCCGTCATGTCTTGCAGAGGGTTGCCCGGCAGCACGACGAAGTTCGCCTCATACCCGTCCCGTAACTTGCCGATGCGACGCTGCGGAAAAATCGCTTGTGGAGTCGCCTCACACCAGCTCGTCAATAGCTCCTGATTGGTCATGAGCTTGAACTCAGCAAGCGAAAGCACTTCTGCCTGCGACGTCTTGCGGAACTGGTCGCTGCCGGTCAGGAGCGGGACGTGGTGGCGGTTCAGCAACGCGATGTTGGCGCGGTAAACATCCAGCAATCGCTCCCGAGCCACCGAATCGGTCATCGTCTTGAGATACTCAAGGCTCTCCCACAGCGTGGTCACTACTCTGATGCGCTGCTTGCCTGCCTGCCGCGCATCGGCTTCCGCGATGTGATAGGCGGAGAAGTCTCTTTGGGCAATCGCTTCCTCGGAGGGCCAAAAGCCGGGCATGTGGTTGATCTCGTCCACTCCGGCCTCGACGGCATGATGGAAATCCGCCGCGGATTCCACGTGCGTGGATACAGTCAGGCCGCTTTTGTGCGCCTTCTCCACGATCGGCCGGAGCAAGGCCGGGTCGAGGCCACGGCGGCTGAAGTATTTGTTGTCCTTCCTTCGTCTTTCGAGTTCTTCCGAGTAGACAAGGATCGTCTTGATGAAGTCCGGTTGGGCCGCAAGGATCTTAGGCCACTTCTCTTCGAGGTCATGCAAGGAATCAACGGTGAAATAGAACGCGCCCTCGCCATCCTCCCGCTTCATTGCGCCACGCTCGATGTTGCGCTGAACGAGACCCAGGGGGTGCCCACCCGGTGAGGTCAGGCCTCCGTTGGAAAAGATGACGTCGACACCGGTGGGAGTGTTAATGCGCTCATCCTTGCGCAACCGAGGAAGATTTTCCGGATTCTTGACGTACAGAATTCCACTGCGGAGATAGTCATCCAGCGCCTGGTTGTTCCCTGCGGTGGCGTTATGGTTATGAGCCTCACCGCAGGCAGGCAGAACGTACATTCCCTGCAGGTCCACTTCACGGTCAATCACAGCCGGACGCCTCGCCTGGAGGATTCCGTTTACAGAATAAAAGGTCCGGGGCCTGAAACCCTTCCCGTCGAACCAGCGCCCATTCCGGTAAGCATACGTGGGCGGCTGCGTCGGCTCTTGTGCCAGTCCAGTGCCGACAACTGCGGTCAGCAGGATAAATAGTGCGAGGTGTCTGCAGCCGTGCATTCCCCACCTCCTTTCCGGTACACTTTCTGCCAGGAAAGCGAAAGGGCGTACCGAAACACCATTGTATACAACAGGCCTTAATTTGTATACAATGGAACCATGCGCCATACCCAACCTCTACGGGAAGGCATTTATGCGCGCCTTCTCTCCCGCTTGGTTTCCCACAAGATCCGGCCCCGGACCCGGTTGCATGACTTTGTGCTGGCAAGAGAGCTCGGATACAGCCGCACCCCTGTCCAGA
>JAXIPK010000216.1:0-4032 GCA_045402975.1 Acidobacteriota bacterium | reverse complement strand
CGCTGGCCGCGCGCATCGGGCAGCGCGGTGCGCGAGCCGTAGGACCAGTGCTTGTCCTCGCGCAGGTTCATGTTGATGCGCGAGGTGAAGTCCCCGCCCAGGATGCGGTTCATGGTGAGGATGGCGATGTCATCCGGCGTGTTCTTGGGCGGCGCCAGAATCCCCGCCAGGATCACCGACTGGACGGCGCCCGGACGGTCGAGGATGTAGACGGTGGGCTGGCTGTGTGCGGCTACCGTGCTGAGGTTCTTCTTCGGCACCTCACCCGACTTCCAGCCGGCAAGCAACTTCTCCAGCTTGGGCTGGAGCTCCGCCAGCTTGGTGTCGCCCACCACGATGAGCGTGGCGTTGTTGGGCTTGAACCAGGTCTGGTGGAACTTCACCAGGTCGTCGCGCGTCATCTTGCTCACCGACGCCTCGGTGCCCGAGCCGGTGGCCGGATTGCCGTAGGCGTGCCCGGCGCCGTAGAGCAGCTTGGGCAACACGCGCAACGCCATGGCCTGCGGCTGCGCCTTCTCCTGCTGGATCTGCGCCAGGCGACGCTTGCGCTGCCGCTCCAGCTCGTCGGCGGGGAACGACGGGTTGAGGATGACGTCGGCGTAGAGGTCGAGCGAGCGATCGAGATTATCTTTCAGCGCCGAGAGGAACACGGTCGCGGTGTCGAGGTCGGAGCCCACGTTGAGGTTGGCGCCCAACTGCTGCAGCTCTTCGGAAATCTGCAGCGCGTTGCGCGTCTTGGTCCCTTCATCCAGCATGTCCATTCCCAGGCTGGTTGTGCCGGGAAGGACGGACTGGTCGGCGGCCCAGCCGGAATCCACCACCAGGTTGAAGTTCACCTGCGGGATGGACGAGCGCTCCACCAGCACTACCTTGAGGCCGTTCGAGAGCGTCGCCCGCTGCATCGCCGGGAACTTCGCCGCCGGCGGCGCGCCCGCCTCCGGAACCTTGGAGCGGTCCACATCCGTCTTGGCCACTTCGTACTTGGGGAACGGCTGCACTTCCAGCTCGTACACGCCGTCGGAGAGCCATTCGTTGGCCGTTGCCCGCAGGCTGCCGGCCGTGGCCTCGGCCACTTCCTTCAGAGTCGCCTTGTAGGTGTCGGGGCTGCCACCGTAAACCTGGTTGATGGCCAGCACGTCGGACTTGCCGCCGAAGCCGCCGATGCGCTCGATACCGCGCAGGAACCCCGCGCGGTACTGCGTCTTGACGCGGCTCAGCTCCGCCGCCGTCGGCCCTTCCTTCAGGAAGCGCGCCAGCTCTTCGTCAATCGCTTTCTCCACTTTGGCCAGCTCCACACCCGGCCGTGCGTCGGCGGCGATGATGAAGTGGCTGCCGATTTCGCGCGAGAACTGGAACGAAAACACGTTGGTCGCCACCTGGTCGTCGTACACCAGGCGCTTGTAGAGCCGCGAGACCTTGCCGCTGGTCAGGAGGTCGCTGATGAGGTCGAGGTGCGTGTCGGCCAGGCTGCCCCAGGCCGGCGTGTTCCACACTTTGTAGATGCGCGCCTGCGGGACGCGGTCCTGCATCATCTGGCGATGCGTGCCGCGGCGCTTCGCCACCCAGGCTTCCTGTTTCACCACCGGCGGGCCGGCGTCAATGTTGCCGAAGTAACTCTCCACCTTCTGCTTCGCCGTTTCGGTGTCGATGTCGCCCGCAACCACGATCACTGCATTGGCCGGGCCGTAGTAGTCCTTGAACCACTGCTTCACGTCGTCCAGCGACGCCGCGCTCAGGTCTTCCATCGACCCGATCACGCTCCACGAGTAGGGGTGGCCGGCGGGATAGGTGTTCTCAAAAATGTAATTGAAGGCGCGGCCGTAGGGCTGGTTCTCGCCCTGGCGCTTCTCGTTCTGCACCACGCCGCGCTGCTCGTCCAGGCGCGCCTGGCTGATCGCTCCCAGCAGGTGCCCCATGCGGTCGGACTCCATCCACAGGATGGTATCCAGCGCCGACGTGGGCACGTTCTGGAAGTAGTTGGTGCGGTCGTTGTTGGTGGTGCCGTTCAAGTCGGTGGCGCCCACCCGCTGCACGACTTTGAAGTAGTCGTCGTTGTAGTTCTCCGAGCCGTTGAACATCAGGTGCTCGAAGAGATGGGCGAAACCGGTCTTGCCCACCTTCTCGTTCTTCGAGCCCACGTGGTACCAGACGTTCACCGCCACGATGGGCGCTTTGTGGTCCTCATGCACGATCAGCGTCAGGCCGTTCTTCAGCACGAATTTCTTGTAGGGGATGTCGATCGACTGCGGGTCCTGCGCCCGCAGGGGCGCGCCGACGGCCACCGCCGCCAGCAGTAGGGCCAGCACGACAAGGGTTGACTTCCGGGTACGACGCGTCATTGCCTTCTCCTTCACAGGGGAATAGTGGGTACCTTGCTGCAGGAAGCGCCAGTATACCCCCGCCCGCTTCTTTTGGCGATAGAAAACCGTCAACAAACGGAGTAGGCTACAGCGTTCTGCGGAGGGAAGAAGGACACAAGCGGCATTCTCCGTTCGAGAATCGACGCAGGAGGAAACCACCATGCAGGCACTGAAGCGGCGCAGTTTTCTGGGGCTCACGGGGGTGGCGGTGGCGGCGCCATTCGTGGCGCGGAGCGCCTTCGCATCGGATGCAAATCCAGCGATGCGGCAGACCATGGAGCGGGAATTGAAGCAGGCGCACGTGCCTTCGCTCCGGCCGCCCTGGCGCCTTTCGGTCAACTGGTACAAAGCCACCATCGGGCGGCTGCAGGCCAAGCTGCGCGACCGCGGCCTGCGCGGCATCGTCTGCACCAGCGGCCTCAACCACAACTACCTCGCCGGCATCTTCCTTACTCAGACCGAGCGGCCGATGTATCTCTTTGTCCCGGCGACCGGCGAGCCCACCTTTTTCCACCCCGGGCTCGACCGCGACATGGTCACCGACTGGTGGGTCAAGGACCACGAGTGGTACTTCGACTTCCTCCACGCCGGCGCCTTCGACAACGTCCTCTGGCAGGCCGGCCCCACCGAAGACCTCTGGGCCTGGGTCTGTCGCGGCCTCGCCAAGCGCGGCCACACCAAGGGCCGGCTGGCGCTCGACTTTGAGCCCACCGAGTCTCTGCGCAAGAAGCTCAAGAAGAACCTCAAGAACGTGAAGTGGGAGAACTGGGGCGAGGAAGTGCTGCACATGCGCCAGGTAAAGACGGCGGAGGAAATCGAGCTCACCGCCAAAGCCATCGAGCTCCACGACGCCATGCTCGAGTTCGCCCGCAACTACATCCTCGAGCGCGGCACCGACGCCACCGACTACGACGTGCGCTCCGCCACCAGCGAGTTCGGCACCCGCCTGCTGATGGAGAAGCTGGGCCCCGCCGAGCTCGACGGCCGCCCCCACAAGGCCGTCGGCCTCTCGCTCGGCTTCGGCTGCCGCACCGGCCGCGCCACCGCCTATCCCCACCCCAACCAGTTTTTCTTCAAACGCATCGAGCGCGGCGACGCCATCCAGATTGCCTCCCTCATCCGCATCGGCGGCTACGGCGGCGAGGGCTACCGCGCCTGCCACCTCGAGCCCATGCCCGAGTTGGGGCGCAAGATGTGGGAAGTCCACACCGCGATGACGCTTAAGCAGGCGGAGCTTTCCAAGCCCGGCGTCAAGTGCAACGAAGTGGCGCAGGGCGTGCTGAAGCTCGCTTTCGACGCCGGCCTCGAGAAGTACGTCTACCACCGCCCCGCCCACGGCGCCGGCATGGAAGGCCACCAGGCCCCCTACATCGCCCTCGGCGACCAGACCGTGCTCGAAGAGGGAATGATGTTCTCCGACGAGCCCGGCCTCTACAACGAAGAAGCCGGCTTCGGCTACAACCACTCCAACAACATCCGCATCACGAAAGACGGCAGCGAGATCATGAACAAGACCCCATTGACCAAGGACTGGTGCTGGCTGAAGCTGTAGGGGACGTGACCCCCGTGGCTCGCAACCCGCGACCCCACGAAAAAAAAGAGGCGTGTCCACTCAGAACCGTCAGGGCACGGCTTCAGCCGTGCCGTAGAGAACGAAAGGAAGGAAGGAAGG
>JAXIPK010000072.1:0-2309 GCA_045402975.1 Acidobacteriota bacterium | reverse complement strand
CGTGAAGCGCCGCCTGCCCATCCAGCCCTGGCTGCCGCAGCTGCGCGCCGGAATGGAGGCAGCGGTGCGGTACGGCACGGCGCGCGTCGCCGCCACGCCGAAGCTCGACGCCCAGGTTCTGGGCAAGACCGGCACCTGCGGCGAAAACCAGGCCAAGCTCGGGTGGTTCGCCTCGTACGGCGTGCTGCCCAACGGGAAGAAGCTTTCCGTGGTTGTCTTGCTGCGCGGTGGCCGCGTCTTCAGCGGTTCCAAGGCGGCGGAGATTGCGCAGGAAGTCTACAAAGAGCTGAGCCAGCGCGACCAGTTGGCCAGCCGCCCCGACGCCAACTCCAGCTCCGCCCGTTAGCTCCTTCCTCTCATTTCCTTCAGTGGCGCAGGCATTTTTGCCTGCGGCCTGCTCGAAATTGCTTGCCAACCCTTGCGGGCGCGGTGTACCTCTAAAGGAAAGGGGGAGTTTCGCTAGTGAATACGAGACGCTCTCTCGTAACGGCCACTCTGCTCTTGGTGTGCGTGGCCCTTACCGGGGATTCGCAGAATCGTGAAGTACCCCTTGGCCTAAATGGGTATGTGTGGATGCAATGGACAGAAGACCAGCGGTCCTACTTCATGTGGGGATACGTCCGGGGATTCGATTTCGGTCAAACTCGGCTCTGCCACGCGGTAGCAGCTCCTTTGCATTGGAAACTAGAGGAGATGAGCAAGTGCCTTGAACTGAATGTAAGGTACTCCAAGGAAACTGATTACTATGCGAGCGAAATTACGGCTTTCTACGAAAGGTATCCTGAAGATAGACACATTCCGGTAACGACTGTGCTGTACCTACTCAGCGACGGAGAAGTAAGATCGCTCCAGCAGATCCACGTTGAGATGAAGGGCATACAGATCCCTTGACGTTCCCTCTACCGGAGAGATTGGTGGATCTCGAATGAGTCTTGGGCGGAAAATCCTGCTGGCGGTTGCCGCCTTGGTCGTCGTATTGGCAGTGGCCGCGGGCATTTTCGTCGCCACGTTTGACGCCAACCAGTACCGCGGGGTCATCCTGGAGCAGCTCAGCCGCTCGGTGAACCGCCCGGTGGACGCCGCCGACCTCGAACTGACTTTGCTTCCGCTGCGGCTCCGGCTCAATCAGGTGCGCGTGCAGGAAGACGCGAGCTTCGCCCAGGGAGATTTCCTGCGTGCCCAAGCCGTGCGCTTCGACTTCGACCTCGGTGCGCTGCTGGGCGGCGAGGTCAAAGTGGAAGGTATCGAGCTCGTCGAGCCGACGCTCTACCTTCGCCAGAACGCGGAGGGGCAATGGAACGTCACCACACTGGCGACGACACCGGGCGAAGCGACGCCGACCCCGGCCCCCGCGCCAACCTCCACTCCCGCGCCGCCGCCCATCCGCGACTGGGAAATGGAGAACGGGACGATTGTCATCGAGCGGCCGGGTGAAAGACCCCTGCAATTGACCGGCGTCGAGCTGGAGGTCAGTGATTTGAGCATGGCCGAGGCGTTTCCGTTTCGCTTCGCGGTGAATTTCACCGAGGACAGCCGCATCGCCGCCGAAGGCAAGTTCGGCCCCTTCAACGTGGACGCGCCGGCGCAAAGCCCGCTGGACGCCGAGGTCGAGCTGGAGAATTTCCGCGCCACCTCGCTCGCCGGGCTGATGACGGTCCCACCGCGGCTTGTTGGTTTGGGCGCGATCAGCGGCAAGCTGCTGGCGCGCTCGACGCCGAATGAAGTTCATCTCGCCGGCGACGTCACCCTGCTGGGGCAGGAGGCGGCGAACAACCTGGTTCTGGCGCTCGACGCCACCTTCCCGCCCGACTTCAGCGGGCTCGGCTGGCGCGACACCCGCATCGAGTACCGCGGCGCCAGCGTAACCACCAGCGGCACCGCCACGCTCTCACCGGCGGTGGAGTTCAAGCTCAAGCTGAACACGTCCGACGCCGACCTGGCGGCGCTGGCGGCCATTCCGCCGCGCCTCGGCGTGCCGCTGCCGATGAAGATCCCCGGAACCGGCAAGGCGACCGCCGACCTAAATGTCAGCAGCACGGCCGAAAGCTGGGAACTGGCTGGCAGGGCGGGGCTGCGCGACCTGGAAATCCCCCTGGAAGGATTGTCGCAACCGGCGCGCATCGCCTCGGTGGATCTGGCGCTGGAGCCGGACCGGATCGCCGCCGCGCCCTTCACGGTTACGCTGGAGCGCAATTTGAGCCTGACGGTGGGCGGCGAGGTGCGCAACTATCGCACCGCGCCGACCGCGCAGGCGAAAATCAGCGGCAACGAAGTTCCGGTCGAGCCGCTGTTGGCGCTGGCGCAGCAGT
>JAXIPK010000087.1:0-6637 GCA_045402975.1 Acidobacteriota bacterium | reverse complement strand
AACGGCGGCAGCTACGCCCACCAACGCCTGCTCCGACGCAGCACCATCGAGCTCTTCGCCACCAAGCAGGACATCGCCGACTCCAGCCGCGCCCTCGGCTGGGACACGGTCTCGCAGCCCTCTTCCAGCGGCCGCTACTTCTCCGCCCGCGCCTTCGGCCACACCGGCTTCACCGGCACTTCCATCTGGATCGATCCGGAGAAAGATTTGTTCATCATTCTTCTGACCAACCGCGTCTATCCCACCCACACCAACAACAAGCACCTCGGCCTCCGCCCGGCGCTGCACGACGCCGTGGTGGAAGTGCTCGGACTTGTGCCGGCTCCGGCTCCGTCGAGCCCGGCGCCGCAGAAGTAGCCGATGCGGCTCTCCACCGCCGACTGGGTCATCCTCGCCGCCTACTTCCTCATCACTTTCATCGTTGCCTGGCGGCTGCGCGGGCGCGCCCAGCAGAGCCTGGCCGACTTCTTCGTTTCCGGCCGCGGCGTGCCGTGGTGGATTGCGGGGACTTCGATGGTGGCGACGACTTTTTCCGCCGATACGCCGCTCGCCGTGACCGGCCTGACGGCCAACTTCGGCATTGCCGGCAACTGGCTGTGGTGGGCGCTGCTGCTGAGCGGGATGATGACGGTTTTCTTTTTCGCGCGTCTCTGGCGCCGCGCCGGCATTCTGACCGACGTCGAGCTCATCGAGCTGCGCTACGCCGGCCGCCCCGCGGCTTTTCTGCGCGGCTTCCGCGCTCTCTACCTCGGCGTGCTGATGAACTGCCTCATCCTCGGCTGGGTCAACCTGGCGATGGTCAAGATTCTGAAAGTTTCGCTCGGCTTGGGGAAAATCGAAGCGGTGCTCGTCTGCCTTCTCCTCACCGCCATCTACACCACCATTTCCGGCCTGTGGGGGGTGCTCATCACCGACCTTTTGCAGTTCGTCCTGATGATGACCATGACCATCGTGATGGCCTGGTACGCGGTCGCTGCGGTGGGCGGCCTAGGCGCGCTGACAACCAAGGCCACCGCCACCGGGGGCGCGGCCATGCTCGACTTCCTGCCGGCGGCCGACTCCGTCTGGATGCCGCTCTCCGTCTTCCTCGTTTACATCGGCGTCATCTGGTGGGCGAGCTGGTATCCGGGCGCCGAGCCCGGCGGCGGAGGTTACGTCGCCCAACGCATCTTCTGCGCCAAGGATGAAAGGCACTCGCTGCTGGCCACGCTCTGGTTCAACATCGCCCACTACGCCCTGCGCCCCTGGCCGTGGATTCTGGTGGCACTTGTCTCGGTGGTTCTCTATCCCAACCTCGCCGACCGCGAGGCTGGCTACGTTCAGGTGATGGTGGACCACTTGCCCGCCAGCCTGCGCGGCCTGATGCTGGCCGCTTTCCTCGCCGCCTACATGTCCACCGTCAGCACGCACTTGAACTGGGGGGCCTCCTACGCCATCAACGACTTCTACCGCCGCTTCGTGCGCCCGCAGGCATCGGAGCAGCACCACCTGCGCGCCGCGCAGGTGGCGACGCTGCTGCTGATGCTCATCGCCGGCGGTGTGACCTACTTCCTCGAAACCATCCGCGGCGCCTGGCAGTTGCTGCTGATGGTCGGCGCCGGCACCGGCGCGGTCTATTTGCTGCGCTGGTACTGGTGGCGGGTGAATGCGTGGAGCGAAATCTCCGCCATGGTCGCGGCTTTCTTCACTTCGCTGGCGTTGCAGCGCTGGCCGCTGTTTGCCGGCGCCGAAAACGTGGTCTTCGCCAAGAGTCTGCTGGTGATTACCGGCGTGTGCACCGCTGTGTGGCTGGCGGTTACCTTCGCCACGCAGCCCGAGCCTGCCGCCCACCTGCTGAACTTCTACCGCCGCGTGCGCCCCGCCGCTTTCGGCTGGCGACCCATTGCCGCTCAAGCCGCCGATGTTCCGGCGGTTGCTTCCGGTTGGGCCAACCTGCGAGCCTGGGCGCTGGGTTGCGCGATGGTCTATATGACGTTGTTTGCGACCGGGAAACTCTTGCTCGGTTTCTGGACCGACGGCGCGCTGCTGGCGCTGGGCGCCATGGCCTCCGGCGCGCTGCTGTACTTTGACTTCGCCCGGCGCGGCTGGGAGAACTTCGGATGAGGATTCCTCGGACCGAAAAGCCCAATCCACGCACGCGACGCTTGGATCGCCTGCCGACACGGAAAGTTCTTGAGCTGCTGAACCGAGAAGACGCTCAAGTGGCGCCCGCTGTTCGCCGCACGCTCCCGCAGATTGCCCGCGCGGTCGACGCCATCGTCAAGGCGTGGAGGCACGGCGGGCGGCTGTTCTACGTCGGCGCCGGCACCAGCGGCCGCCTCGGCGTGCTCGACGCCGCCGAATGCCCGCCGACCTTCCAGGTTCCGGCGTCGCGCGTGCAAGCCGTCATCGCCGGAGGCCGCCGCGCTGTCTTTCGCTCTTCGGAAGCGGCCGAAGATTCCGCCCCGGCCGGCGAGCGCGACTTGGCGGGGAAGAGAATTGGCAAGAATGACGTTGTCGTTGTGTTGACCGCCAGTGGTTCGACCCCCTACGCGCTCGGCGCGCTGGCATTTGCTCGCCGTCGCGGTGCCTTCACCGTTGCTGTTACCGCCAATCGCCGGTCACCGGCGGCGCGGCGCGCGCATGTCGCTATCTGCCCTGATACTGGGGCAGAAGCTATCGCGGGTTCCACTCGCCTCAAAGCCGGCACGGCACAGAAGCTGGTGCTCAATCTTCTCAGCACCGCGGCGATGGTTCGCCTGGGGCACGCCTACCGCAACCTGATGGTCAACGTACAGATGACCAACCGCAAGCTGCGCCGCCGCGGCGTGCGCGTGCTGATGGAAGCTCTCGGGTGCGATGAGGCGGCCGCTGGTCGCCTCATCCGTCAGGCGGGTGGCAATCTCAAAGCGGCGATTGTGATGGGCCGTCTCGGCTGCACCGGCCGCGAGGCCGAGCGCCGCTTGGCGCGCGCCGCCGGCCATGTGGCCCGCGCCCTGGGCGAGAAGTAACCCGGAGTGCCTTTGATGTATCCTAGCCAGAGGAACGATGGACAGATTCGTCATTGAGGGCGGGCGGCCGTTGCGCGGCCGCGTCGCCATCAGCGGGGCCAAGAACGCGGCGTTGCCGGCGATGGCGGCAGCGCTGCTGACCGCGGAGCCCGTCCAACTCTCCAATCTTCCCCGCGTGCGCGACATCTTCACCATGAAGCGCCTGCTCCAGCACATGGGTGTTGAGGTCACGCCCGACGAGCTGCACACCGACGGCGAGCTCACCTTGCAGGCGGCGCGGCTCGAAAAGCCCGAGGCGCCCTACGAGATGGTCAAGACGATGCGAGCCTCGGTGCTGGCCTTGGGGCCGCTGGTGGCGCGCTGCGGCCAGGCGCGCGTTTCGCTGCCCGGCGGCTGCGCCATCGGCGCCCGTCCGATTGATCTGCACCTGAAGGCGCTGGAGCGGCTGGGCGCCACGCTCGAAGTCGAGCACGGCTACGTCCTGGCGCGCGCCCAGCGCCTCCACGGCACACATATTTCGTTCGACAAGATCACCGTCACCGGCACGGAAAACCTGATGATGGCCGCCTGCCTGGCCGAGGGCGAGACGGTGCTGGAAAACGCCGCGCGCGAGCCGGAGATCGCCGACCTGGCGACACTGCTGCGGGCGATGGGGGCGAAGATTGAAGGCGACGGCACTTCGACGGTTCGCATTCGCGGGGTCGAGCGCCTGCGCGGGGCCAAGCACCGCGTCATCTGCGACCGCATCGAGGCCGGGACGTTCTTCATCGCCGCCGCCATCACCGGCGGCGAGCTTTCCATTTCCAACTGCGACTGCCAGCACCTGCACGCCGTGCTCCACCAGCTTGAAGCCGCCGGCGCGAAAGTGCAGGGCAAGGACTCGAGCTGCGTGCTGGTGGCCGCCGACCACCTGCGCGCCGCCGACGTCACCACCGAGGAATACCCCGGCTTCCCCACCGACATGCAGGCGCAGTACATGGCGCTGATGACACAGGCCGAAGGCGCCTCCATCATCACCGAAAGCATTTTTGAGAACCGCTTCCTGCACGCGCAGGAGATGGTGCGCATGGGCGCCAACATCAGCGTCGAAGGTCGTCGCGCCGTGGTGCGCGGGCCCACGCCGCTCAGCGGAGCGAACGTGCTGGCGTCCGATTTGCGCGCCAGCGCTTCGCTGGTGCTGGCGGGACTGGTGGCGCAGGGCGAGACGGTGATTGACCGCGTCTACCACATCGACCGCGGCTACGAGCGTATCGAAGAGAAGTTCAATGCTGTCGGCGCCCGCATCCGCCGTTTACCCGCCTGAAAAAGCAGGTCCCTCGACTTCGCTCCCTGCGGTCGCTCCGCTCGGGATGACAAGCGAAGTTAGTGGCTGGCGCGCGAAAGTAGCAAGCTTGCCAGGATGATAAGTAACACTGTCAGTGAGATCAGCGTGTAGCGGCGCTCGCCTTCGAGCCAGAACGAGACTGAGGTTGCAATCAGCCGCGCCAGCGGCGTCAGCAGCAGCAGCACCACGCCGAGTTGCATGACGGCGTAGGGATTGCCGAGGGCAATTTGCTTTGGCAGCCAGGCCAGCGGCATCGCCGGGCCTATCTGAATCGTGAAGTCGGGTTGAAAGAAGATCAGCACGATCCCCAGCAGCATGAAGCCCGCCGAAAAATACGAGCCCCAGCGCAGCACCGCGGCCACCCAACTGTAGGCGCGCTGCGGCCTGGTCCCGCTCTGCGGGATCATTTGCCCCGTCCCGGAACCGGAATTCCAAGCGCCTCGCCCAGCATCAGCGCCGAAAGATAGAGGAGCACGAGCACCAGGATGAGGCGAATCCAGCGGCTGTGCAGGCGCTTCGCCAGCCAGGAGCCGAGAAACGCGCCGGCGAAAACGCCGACCGAAAGCGGCGCCGCCACTGCCACGTAGACGTCACCGCGCGAGTAGTAGAGGATGGCGCTCGCCGCCGCGGTCACGCCCATCAAGAAGTTGCTGGTGGCGGCCGCGACGCGCAGCGGCACGCCCATGAAGACGTTCATCAGCGGGACTTTGATGGGCCCGCCGCCGATGCCCAGGATGGCGGAGACATTGCCGGCGGCGTAGGAGACGCCGAGGCCGAGCGGATAGTTGCGGACTTGATAATCCGTCGTGCTGGCGCCCTCTTTCTCCGCCGCGCGGTTGCGCACCATCAGCACGGCGCTGTAGAGCAGGAAGACGCCGAAGAGCCCTTTGATGAGCGCGGGAGGAAGAAAGGGCACGATGAGCGCGCCGGTAACGGCGCCGGCCGAGGACGCCAGCTCCAGCAGCATCCCCAGCCGCATGTCGGTCAGGCGCTGCTGGACGTAAATCGCCGCCGCGCCGCTCGAGGTGGCGATGACGCACACCAGGCTGACGCCCACCGCCACCGTGATGGGCAGCCCGAGCCAGAGCGACAGCACCGGAACCAGAATGATGCCGCCGCCCAATCCCACCAGCGCTCCAAATGTCCCCGCAAAGAGGCCGAGCAGCAGCAGGAGGAGGAAGGGCCCGATCACATCAGTCTCCCGCAATCGGCTCGGGCTCGGCGGCGGCCGGGCGCCGATGAATCAGCGCCACGCCGGTGAGCGCTACCGCCGCGCCGGCCAGCGAGTAGCCGCCCAGCCGCTCGTCCAGCACCAGCCAGCCGAAAACGGTGGCGATGATGGGAATGATGAAGGAGAGAGTGGCCAGCTCGATGGGCTTCATGCGTTTGAGCAGAGAATAGTACAGCACGAAGGCAACACAGGAGCCGAACACCGTGAGATAAGCCAGCGCCAGCCAGGCGGTGGGCGGGTAGCCGGCCAGCCCGGGGCGCTCGAACAGAATGCCGGCCAGCAGCAGAGCAGCGCCGGCGCCTCCCATCTGCCAGGTAACGCCAACCCAGGGGTCGAGATCGTGCGCGCCGTACTTGGCAATGACGGCTCCGATGCCGGCGGAGAGCGCCGCGACCACGATGGCCAGCGCGCCTAGCAGCTCGCCCTTCGGCCCCGCCAGCCGCGGCGCGAAAATGATGCAGATGCCGGCGAACGCCAGCACCAGCCCGGCGAATGTTGGGCCGCGGAAGAGGTTCCGCCGCTGGCGCAGCGAATCAAACAGCAGGACGAAAGCGGGATGGACGGAAAAGAGAATCGCGGCCAGGGCGGAAGCCACCGTCCGCTCGCCGTAGAACACCAGCGCGTAGGGAATGCCGATCACCAGGAAGGTGAGCCAGGCGAGCACGCGCCGCTCGCCCCCGCTCAACCGCGCCAAGGAGAGCGAACGTCCGCTGGCTCGCGTGGCCACGCCGAGCAGCACCGCAGCGACCACGAAACGCAGCCCGGCGGCGCTCAGCGGCGGCATCTCCAGCACCACGACGCGCACCGCCAGCCACGTCGTCCCCCAGATCAGAGCAACGGTGGCGAACCCCGCCCAGTGGTGTCCTTGCATAGGCGAGCGATTCTAACAAAAAGGCCTCTGCCCGGAAGATTCGGGACAGAGGCCAATTTGGCTGGATGATGCGTTAGTTAGCTGCCGGTGGTATGGCCCTGCTTTTCGCGCTGGTCGCGCAGCACGGCCTTGCGGCTGAGGCGTACCTTGTTGCCGTCGATGTTGATGACTTTGACCATCACCTGGTCGCCTTCCTTCAGCTCATCGCGCACGTTGCGGAT
>JAXIPK010000253.1:0-2405 GCA_045402975.1 Acidobacteriota bacterium | reverse complement strand
ATGTGGACTTCGAAACTGGACTTGGTGAGGTCTTTCTCGTCCACGTTGAACTCGCCGGTAAATTCCCCGAACTGGCCGCGCACCGTGCTAACGGTGAGGTGCTTGACCGCGAAGCCCACCGCCGTGTGCGCGGGGTCGAGCTTGTAGGCGGTGGTGTCTGCCCACGCCGCTGGCGCCATCGCCAGCAGCAGGACAATCAGAACCCGCAGACTCTTTGCGTGCATCGTTGCTCCCATTTCAACACGAAGTCGGCCCAGAGGCCCGTGCCAGTAGTAGATGCTGGAAGAAGCAGCCGGGTTACAGGTTTCTACGGCGACGCAGCCTAGTTGGCTTTGGGCCAGGTGGCCAGCAGGATTACCTTGTGGCTGGCGGGTGACAGGTAGACGTAAAAAATACGGGAGCCGTTTTCCAGCTCGTAGAAGTTTTCGTGACGCGGGTCGGCGTGGGCCAGAGCGCCCTCGGTCAGCAGGTGCTGCAAGCTGTCGAGCGTCTCCGGCGGATGTCGGCGCGGGTCTTCAATCATCATCGGTTCAGCCAATTGGAGTACCATGCGTCCTCGCTTTCACTCTCCCCGATTTCCTTCACCCTTCCATACGAAGCAGAGGCCGGAAAAGTTTCCCACCCTTGGATATTCCCGCGGGTGCCGGCCTAAAGGGGATTAGACGCGCCACCGGCAGAATGGTCGCGCGCCGCCGTGTTAGAATACGGGAATTAGCATCTGGTTCCGCCAATGCCGCTGATCAACATCACCGTGGTGCTGCTGCTGGTGGCCGCCAACGCCTTCTTCGTGGCCACAGAGTTTTCGCTGGTGGCGGTGCGGCCGACGCGCATCCAGCAGCTCAAGGATGAAGGCGACAGCCGCGCCGGCGTGGTCGAGTATCTGCTGCGCGACCTTGACCGCATCCTCTCCGGCGTCCAGCTCGGCATCACCATGTCCAGCCTGGCCCTGGGCTGGCTGGGCGAGGCCACCCTGGCGGGAATGCTGGAGCCGGTGCTGAAGGGGCTGGCCGTGCCGCACGCCACTCAGGTCGCTCACGGCGCCGCCATCGGCGTCGCTTTCCTCTTCATCACCAGCCTGCATGTAGTGCTCGGCGAGTTGGTGCCGAAAAGCATGGCGCTGACGCGCCCGGAAAAAGTCGCCCTGCTGGTGGCGCGCCCGATGGCAGTCTTCATGATCGCCTTCCGCTGGCTGATTGGCATCTTCGATTCCACCAGCGCCGTCATCCTGCGCACGATGGGCTACCAGCCCTCCGGCGGCCACACGCTGGTGCGTTCGGCGGACGAGCTCCGCCTGCTGGTCGACCTGGCCCAGCAGCACGGCGTGCTGACCCCGCAGCAGGAGCGCATGCTGGGCGGGGCGCTGGAGTTGCGAGAGCTCCAGGTGCGTCAGGTAATGACGCCGCGCGCCCATCTGGTTGCCGTGCCGGCCAGCGCCGCGCTGGAGCAGGCGCTGGAGATTGTTCGCAAGCATCGCCGCAGCCGCTACCCGGTCTACGAAGGCTCCCCCGACCAGATCATCGGCGTCCTGCACACCAAGGATTTGCTCCAGCACGTCAGCGAGCGCAGCGCCGCGGTCGAGCAGGGCGTGCCCTTGCCCGCCTTCGACCTCCGCCCGCTGGTGCGCGAGTGCCTGTTCGTCCCCGAGACCCGCACTTTGGCCGACCTGCTGGAAGACTTCCGCCGCAAGCGCCGCCACCTGGCCATTGTGGTGGATGAGTTCGGCAGCGTGCAGGGGCTCGTCTCCCTGGCCGACCTGGTCGAAACGATTCTGGGCGAGGTGCGCGACGAATACGAAGCCGCCCCGGTGACGCCGCGCCTCGCCGAAGGCGGGATGATTTTCGACGGTCGCACCAGCCTGCTCGACCTCGAGCACCAGCACGGCTTCGAGCTCCCCAGCGGGCCCGGCTTCGAAACCTTGGCCGGGTTTATCCTCAGCCACCTCGGCTACATTCCCGCCGGCGGCGAGTCGTTCCTTTACGACGGCCTGCGCCTGACCGTGCTGGAGATGGACGCCCGCCGCATCTCCCGCGTCAAGATTGAGCGCCTCAGCCCGCCCCCCGCGCCGCCTCTGCAACCCGCGGTCACAGTCTTGCCCTGAAAACCACCGACGGGAGGGCACGACTTCAGTCGTGCCGAAACCGAATTCAAATCAATTGGGCTTTAGCCCCTGCGGGACACAACCTCAGCGGCTAAAGCCGGGTTTGAGAGATTCGACAGGCGGCATGACTAAAGTCATGCCTTCCCAATGGAAGGCTAGGCGAGGGTGAGGGTGACTTCGGCGCCGCGCTGCAGGCCGAGCAGCTTGGCAGCGGGGTTGCGGTTGGCGGCGATTTCGAGGTAGCCCGATGAGCCTAGCACAACGAAGATCTCTCCCTGTCCACCGGTGCTGTAGGTGGCGGACAGCT
>JAXIPK010000067.1:0-4339 GCA_045402975.1 Acidobacteriota bacterium | reverse complement strand
GACTCTGGCCTCCGGCAACTTCCACAGCGGCGCGCATGAGACCAAGGGCACGGCCACCGTACTGGAGCTGCCCGACGGCAAGCGGGTTGTGCGCTTCACCGGCTTTGAAACTTCCAACGGCCCCGACGTGCGGGTCTTCCTCGTCGCGGCGCCTGATGCGACCGACAACGACACGGTCAAGAAAGCAGGCTACATCGAGCTGGGCAAGCTGAAGGGCACCACCGGCGACCAGAACTATGACATGCCGGCCGAGGCCGACCTGGCCAAGTACCAGGCGGTCACCATCTGGTGCAACCGCTTCAGCGTCAACTTCGGCACCGCGCCCCTCACTCGCCAGTAGCCGAACGCCTCCGAATGCGATAAAAGAAGCAGGGCGACGCTGCTCGGGGGGAGAGCATGGCGCACAGCAACCACTACGACGTAATCATCATCGGCAGCGGCGCCGGCGGCGGCACGCTGGCCTGGAAGCTGGCGCCCTCGGGCAAGCGTGTTCTGCTGCTGGAGCGCGGCGACTACGTTCCGCGCGAGAAAGACAACTGGAGCACGCGCGCCGTCAACCTGGAAGGCAAGTACAACACCAAGGAGCTCTGGCGCGACAAGGACGCCAAGCCCCTCCACCCCCACACCAACTACTACGTCGGCGGCAACACCAAGTTCTACGGCGCCGCGCTGTTCCGTTTGCGGGAGAGGGACTTCGGCGAGCTGCGCCACCACGGCGGCGTCTCGCCCGCCTGGCCCGTCACTTATGACGAGCTCGAGCCCTACTACACTCAGGCGGAAGAGCTCTATCAGGTGCACGGCGAGCGCAGCGTCGACCCCACCGAGCCGCGCGCCCGCGTGCCCTACAAGTACCCCGCGGTCAGCCACGAGCCGCGCATCCAGCAACTGAGCGACGACTTCAAGCGGCTGGGCCTCAACCCCTTCCACGTGCCGCTGGGTATCATGCTGGATGAGAAGAACGCGCGCACCAGCCGCTGCATCCGCTGCGACACTTGCGACGGCCACCCCTGCCTGGTGTATGCCAAGGCGGACGCGCAGGTGGTGTGTGTGGACCCGGCGCTCGAGCACCCGAATGTGTCATTGCTGACCAACGCGAAGGTCGAGCGGCTCGAGACCAGCAGCTCGGGGCGCGAGGTGAGCAAAGTTATCGTCCAGCGCAACGGCGCTCGCGAGGAGTACACGGCCAACATCGTCGTCGCTTCCTGCGGCGCCATCAATTCGGCGGCGCTGCTGCTGCGCTCGGCCAACGACAAGCACCCGCGCGGGCTGGCCAACAGTTCCGACGTTGTCGGGCGGCACTACATGGGCCACACCAACGGCGTGGTGCTGGCGCTCTCCAAGTGCCCCAACCCCACTGTGTTCCAGAAGACGCTGGCGGTGAATGATTTCTACTTCGGCGACAAAGAGTTCAACCACCCGATGGGGCACATTTCGTTTGTCGGCAAGCTCGACGGCGTTACGCTTTCGGCCGGCGCGCCCGCTATTGCCCCCGGGTGGACGCTGGAGCTGATGGGCAAGCACTCGCTCGATTTCTGGATCACCGCCGAAGATCTGCCGGACCCGAATAACCGCGTCACGCTCAACCGCGACGGCGAAATCGTGCTCACCTACACGCCCAACAACCTGGAAGCGTACAACCAGTTGGTCAAGCGCCTGCAGCACTCGATGCAGCAGCAGACCAAGTGCCCCGAGCACGGGCACGACTGCCACGTCGGCATCTTTGCGCGGAATCTTTTTGTCGGCCAGCGCATCCCATTAGCGGGTGTGGCGCACCAGAACGGCACCATCCGCTTCGGGCGCGACCCCAAGACCTCAGCGCTCGATCCCAACTGCAAGGCCCACGATGTGGACAACCTCTACGTAGTGGACGGAAGCTTCTTCCCCTCGAGCGGCGCGGTCAACCCGGCGCTCACCATCATCGCCAACGCCCTGCGCGTGGGCAACCATCTTCTTGAGCGGCTTCGTTAGTGCCGTTCCAACTTGGAGGCCAAGTGAAACAGTTGGAAGATCAGATCAAGAGACGATAGCCTAACCGTCATGTGATTTGACTTAAATAGTTGGAACGGTACTAGGAGGACTCGTGGCAACCAAGTACGACGCAGTCGTCATCGGCTCGGGGCAAGGGGGCAACCCGCTGGCCCACAAGCTCGCGGACAAGGGCTGGAAGGTAGCGCTCCTCGAGCGCAAGCACCTGGGCGGCACTTGCATCAACACCGGCTGCACGCCCACCAAGACCATGGTGGCCTCGGCGCAAGTGGCTTTCTATGCGCGCAACGCGGCGCGCTGGGGCGTGCGCGCTGCGAACATCAGCGTGGATTTGCCGTCTGTAATCGAGCGTAAAGAGAAGATCGTCCAGTCGTTCCGCTCGGGGCAGGAGAAGAACGTGGCCAAACGGCCGACACTGAAGCTCTACCGTAACCACGCGCGCTTTACAGGCCCGCACACGCTGCAAGTGGGCGATGACGTTATCGAGGGCGAGCGCATCTTCATCAACACCGGCACGCGCCCGCTGATTCCCAAGATTGAAGGGCTGGAGCAGGTCGGCTATCTGACCAACGCCAGCCTGATGGAGTTGCGCGAGCTGCCCGAGCACCTCATCGTCATTGGCGGCGGCTATATCGGGCTTGAGTTCGGCCAGATGTTCTACCGCTTCGGCAGTAAGGTGACCGTCGTCCACAAGGGCGAGCACCTGCTGGCACGCGAGGACAACGACGTGGCCGACGAGCTGCAGAAGATCCTCACCGCCGAAGGCCTGCGGTTCGTCATGAACGCCGACACCCAGCGCGTGGAGAAGAAAGACGGCAAGATTCAGCTGACCGTCAAGTCGCCCACGGGCACCGAGACGCTGGTCGGCACGCACCTGCTGGTCGCCACCGGGCGCGTCCCCAACGCCGACGACCTGGGACTCGACAAAGCCGGCATCGAGCGCGACCCGCGCGGCTTCGTGAAGGTGAACAACAAGCTGGAGACGACCGTGAAAGGCGTGTGGGCACTGGGCGACGTGAAGGGCGGGCCCGCCTTCACTCACATTTCCTACAACGACTATCAAATCCTCTGGGCCAACATCGTCGACGGCAAGAACCTGACCACCGACAACCGTTACCTGCCCTACTCGGCCTTCACCGACCCGCAGGTCGGACGCGTGGGAGTGACGGAGACCGAAGCACGCGCCAGCGGCCGCAAGCTCAAGATCGGCAAGATCCCGATGAGCTACGTGGCGCGGGCACTGGAGCGCGACGAGACCGCCGGGTTTATGAAAGTTGTGATCGACGCGCAGACCGACCGCATCCTGGGCGCCGCCATTCTCGGCATCGAGGGCGGCGAGCTGGTGCAACTGCTCGGTGTGCTGATGCTGGCCGACGCTCCCTACACCGTGCTCAAGGGCGCGGTTTACACGCACCCCACGCTGGCCGAAGGCTTCTTCACGCTGATGGAAGACGTCAAGCCGGTGAACTGACGAAGAGTTTCTCATGCGCCGCCCCTTGCCGCTCCCCAGACACTTCGCGCCGCTTGTGGCGCTCATGCTGTGGCTGGCGGTTGCGCCGGCCGCCCAAGCGCAGACCGCGCCGGCGGTGGTCACCGGAGTCGATTCCGTCAGCATCACCGTCTCCGACATGGACCGCTCGGTGGCGTTCTTCACAGACGTGCTCACCTTCGAAAAAGTCTCGGACGTCGAGGTGTGGGGCGACGACTACGAGCACCTGGAAGGACTCTTCGGCCTGCGCCTGCGCATCGTGCGGATGAAGCTGGGCGACGAGTCGATCGAGCTGAAGCAGTTCCTGGCCCCGCGCGGCCGGCCGATTCCGGTGGACTCGCGCAGCCACGACCGCTGGTTCCAGCACATCGCCATCATCGTCAGCGACATGGAGCGCGCTTACCAGTGGCTGCGAGCCCACAAGGTCGAGCACGCCTCCACCGGACCGCAGCGGCTGCCGGACTGGAACCCGAACGCCGGCGGCATCAAAGCGTTCTACTTCAAAGACCCTGACGGGCACGCGCTCGAAGTGCTCTGGTTTCCGGCCGGCAAGGGCGACCCGAAGTGGCAGCGCGCCGGCGACGAGCTTTTCCTCGGCATCGACCACACCGCGATTGTCATCAGCGACACCGAAGCCAGCCTGCGCTTCTATCGCGATACGCTGGGGATGCGCGTAGCGGGCGAGAGCGAAAACTACGGCACTGAGCAGGAGCACTTGAACAATGTCTTCGGCGCGCGGCTGCGCATCACCGCGCTGCGCGCTGCCAGCGGCCCCGGCATTGAATTCCTCGAGTACCTCGCCCCGCGCGATGGCCGGCCTTATCCCGCTGACACCCGAGCCAACGACCTCTGGAGCTGGCAGAC
>JAXIPK010000273.1:0-4776 GCA_045402975.1 Acidobacteriota bacterium | reverse complement strand
GTCGCTAATGCGCGCCACTTGCACCATCTCCGCCACGTCATGTACCCGAACAATGTGCGCCCCGCCCAGAATGGACGCGGCCACGGTCGCCGCCGTGCCCCACAGCCGCTCTTCCGGCGGCGCGCCGCCCAGCACCTTGCCGATGAAGCTCTTCCGCGAAGTCCCGATCAGAATCGGCAGGCGAAATTTCGCCAGCCTCGGCAGCCCGCGCAGAATCTCGTAGTTCTGCTCGGCGGTCTTTCCGAAGCCAATCCCAGGATCAATCAACAACTGCGAGCGGCGCACGCCCGCGCGCAGCGCCTGCCGCACCGACCAGCGCAGCCCGTGCTCCAGTTCCCGCCAGATGTTTTTCGCCGGCCGCAGTTTTTGCATCGTGGCCGGCGTGCCGCGGATGTGCATCAGCACCAGCGGCACGCGATGCCGCCGCGCCACCTCTGCAAGCCGCGCATCGGCGCGCAAGCCCGTGATGTCGTTGATCATCTGCGCGCCCGCCGCCAACGCCGCTTCCGCCACTTCCGCCTTGGAGGTATCGATGGAAATGGGGACCCGCAGACGCTTCCGCAAGCCCCGGAGCACCGGCAGTACCCGTCGCAACTCTTCTTCCACTGAGATTCCGTAAGAACCCGGCCGCGTAGATTCGCCGCCAATATCAATCAGGTCCGCCCCCGCGCGCTCCATCGCCAGCGCCTGCGCGACAGCTCTGCGGGGATTGAAGTAGCGCGCCCCGTCGCTGAAGCTGTCGGGCGTGACGTTCAGCACACCCATCACCAGCGTCCGTTCGCCCAGCCGCAGCGTCCGCGACCTCAGCCGCAACCGAAACTTCGCTCGGATAGCCATCGCGGCTGATTATAGAGGCGAGTACGCTTCTTCGTCTCCCACTGGCTGTACACAAGCGAAGCGCTGGTAGATTGTGCTTGACATCACCTCTGGGCGACCCCTAGAATCCCGCCCCAGGGTTCCTCCCGGCAGCGCCAGCCGGAGCCGCAGAGTGGTAGAGCTTACAGCGTTGCAGCGTGAACGTGTGCGCCGGAGCCAACGTGTGTCCGTGGCGCTGCCTATTCTAGTAACCAGCCTCGATCCCGAGAATCCTTACAGCGAGCAGTGCATAACTTTCGTGGTCAATGCCCATGGGTGCGGGGTGCGGGCACCGCAACCCATTGGACCCAAGACTCCCGTGCGGCTCGAAGTCGGCTCCGCCAAACGCACCGCCACCGCTCATGTGGTCATGTGTACTGCCATCCGAGGCAAGAAGGATCTCTGGGAGCTGGGAATCGAATTGGACACGCCTTCCAACATCTGGGGCTTCCACTTCCCGCCCACCGACTGGATCCAGCCCATGCAGACCGGAGGGGAGGAAAAACCTTCCGAGGAATCCTCGCCAGCTCCCTCGGCCGCTGCTACTGCGCCGTTGGCGGCTTCTTCTGGGGAGGTCGAGATTTCTGGAGCGCTCCAGATGATGGCAGGCCCTCAAGGGCCATCGATTGCCCCGCTCCTTGCTTCGCCCCCGGTCGTCCCCCTGCCGGCGCCGACACTGGCGGTCCCCATGGCGACAGCACAGGCACCCGCTGCCGTACAAGCGAAAGAAGTCACTATTTCGCTAACCGAACTGAAAGCGGAATTGGGCATTGACGTTGCTCCTCCGTCCGCCATCGAAGTGGCAGAACCGGCGAAGAAGGAAGTAACACCGCCTTCGATTGTCAAACCGGACCGCCAGGAGGCCACGCAGGAATCCGAACAAGAGTTGCGCGAGAGAGCCCGCAGGGTTTCTGCGGAGTTTGAAGAGGACTACCGCCGCAGCCTCGGGGAGCTGCTGGCTCGCCTGCGCGCCGACCTGGAAGGACAGGCCACCGACGACTGGAACCGCGCCCTCCGGCAGGCCGAAGAACGCCTCCAAGCTCAGGTTGCCGAGCAGAGTTCCGAGCTCCAGCGGCGACAGGACGAAACCCAGGCGCTGCTCAACGCGAAACTTGAGGAATTGCACAACCTCCGGGACTATGTGGAATCGCTCCTGCGCACAGCGGCCGAAACCGAGGGGAAACAATTTGAGCAGCGCCTCCAGGTAGTGCTGGACCAGGCCGCCCAAGACGCACGACAAGCTTTGCTCGACGACTTCGACCGCCACGAGCGCGAATTCCTGGATCGCATCGCGGTACGCCTGGAGGAAGTCCGCGCCTCCGCCGACCACACCCGCGAGTTTGCCAAACGCACCAGCACGGACATGGCGCGCCAGTCCGAGCAGCTGCGTGTGGACCTGCAATCTCAATTCGACTCCCTGTTTGAGCAACAGCGCCAAGAGCTGGCAACAAGGCTCGAAGAGCGCCACCAGCGGCTCAGTCAAGCAGCCCACACCGCTCTCCAAAACCTCGGCGGTCACTTGTGGGGCTCCTTGCGGCAGCAACTGAACGCCGACTTTGAAGCCCGCGACCGGGCGCTGCAGCAAACCCTGCGAAAAGCTGAGGCCGAAACCCGCAAGCTGCAGGAGTTCACGGAAAAACTCGCAGCCCGACTTGACGTCAACCTGGAAGCCCACCTCGATCAGGCAGTCGAAGACACCTCCAGCCGGGCGCAGAACCAGCTTCAGCAACTGCTGGGCGAAACTCAGGAACAGGCTCGCCGCCAGTTGGAAGCGGAACGGGAGCACCTGCGCGCCCGGGACGAGCAAGGCCGGCAGGCCTTGACGGAATCACTGCGCGCCCAGCGGGAGGCTCTACTGGCAGAGTTCAAACGCGACTCCGAGTCCACCGCCGCTGATTGCCTGGCCCAGTACCAGACTGCCATGCGGGAAACGCTGGAGTCCATCGAAGAAGTCTTGCGCAACAAACTTCGGTTGCCGCGCTGAGGCGTCCTAACCGTAATACGGTCTTATTCGGCCCTGCCCAGACGGATGGAAGTCCGTTCCGAGGGGCCGTAGTTTGCAATCATGAAGCCGGATCACGAACGGCGATGTGGGCCGCGGGTTCCTGCCCACGAGGTAGCGGTCGAGCTGCTCGACTTCCGACCCCGCCTGCGCGACATCTCCCAGACGGGCGCCTTCATCGAAGACCCACGTCCGCTCCCTCGCGGCCGGACGCTCCGTCTGCTGATTCGCCTCGGCCCGGATTCGCGAGCCATCACCGTCTGGGGAATGATCCGGCGTGTGGAGGAAGGAAAGGGAATGGGCCTCGAGTTCGTCCAGATAAGTCCCGACGACCGAGCCGCGCTGAGAACCTTCTTGCAGGAGAGAGTGGGCGAGGACGGCCCCACCGAGGGAGAACCGTTCTAGCGACCGCCAGCCTACGGGCGCCGGATGACGGCGCCGTCTTTCATCACGAAGTTCACCTTGCGCAGCGCCTGAATGTCGGCGAGCGGGTCCGCCGGCGTGGCGATGATGTCGGCCGCCTGGCCGGCCTTCAGCGCTCCGCGCTGATCGGCAATCCCCAGCAGCTCGGCCGCATTCGTGGTCATAGCCTTGAGGATTTCGGCCGGCGGCACTCCCGCGGCCGTCCACACCGCAAGGTAGTCGAGCGTCATTTCACCGCGGTTCTTGCCGTCCAGATCGGCCACCACGTCCGAGCCGAAGGCCATCTTCACGCCAATCTTGTTTGCCCGGCGCAACCGGTCGATGATTTTATCGGCCGTAGTTTTCGGGTCTTCGCTCAGCAGGCCGCCGATGCCCTTCAAGTGCTCATACGGAAAATCCGTTCCCACCAGCACCGTTCCCTTCTCCTTCATCAGCTTCAACAGCTCGTCGTCGAGCGCGAACCCGTGCTCAATGGAGTCCGCGCCGCCGAGAATCACATCACGCGCCGCCTGCCCGCCGTAGACATGCACCGCCACCTTCATCCCCGCGCGGTGCGCCTCGTCCACCGCGGCGCGGATGTCTTCCACGCTGTAGTAATACGCGAAGCTGTCCGCTACCAGCTTAATGGCTTTGGCGCCGTAATAGATATTCCGGCGGATGCCTTTGCGGATTTCTTCCGGCGTGTCGGCGTCGATGTACTCATACTGCCAGAAGCCCGGCCACTCCGGCGAGATGCCCGGGAACTGACCCCCCAGGGGCGCAATGATTTTCCCCGTATTGACGACCGTCGGGCCCTCGAACCAGCCCTTCTCCATCGCCAGCCGCACGTCGGTGTCGGCGTAGTTGGCGGAGTTGCCGACGTCGCGCACCACGGTGAACCCGGACTCGAGCATCGTCTGGCCGTTGTGGGCGCCGCGCAGCGCCCGCAGCCCGCTCGACTCCCGCGCCAAAGTGGACTCCCACACCGGAAGCGACCCCGCCGGCGGCAGGTTCATGGTGATGTGCGTGTGCGCGTCCATCAACCCCGGCAGCACCCAGGCGTTCGAGAGGTCGATGACCGCCGCGCCCGCCGGAATCTGCACCCCGGCGCCGACTTCGGCGATCTTGCCGTCCTTCACCAGGATGACCTGGTTCGTCGCCACCTTGCCGGTCGCCGGATCAATCACGCGTCCGGCGCGAATCGCCGTCGTGGTCTGCGCCGCCGCCGACGCGGCGAACACCATCAGTACTGCCAGCAGTCGCTTCAGCATGCTCCCCCCTCCCTCGTCACTTCTTTTGCGCGGCGTCGCGCCGCTTCAGGTCTTCCGACCAGTTCAGGACCACATTGATCTGCGTCGGAGCCGAGCCCGCGTCGATGGCCTTGATCATCAGAAAGCGCTGGCCGTCCGGCGTAACATCGTAGTTCGGGCGAACGCCTTCCATCGCTTCGTACGGCCACTGAATGACAACCTGGGGCTTGCCGGGCACGAACATCCCCCCGGTTTGTACGGGCACCA
>JAXIPK010000305.1:0-2660 GCA_045402975.1 Acidobacteriota bacterium | reverse complement strand
CTGCTGGCGCAGCTCGACTGGGTGATCGCCAGCGTCCACACCTCGTTCTCCATCCCGTCGAAGGCGATGACGGAGCGCGTGGTGGCCGCGATCGAGCATCCGCTGGTGGATTGCATCGGCCATCTCACCGGGCGGCTGCTGCTGCGCCGCGAGCCCTATCGCTACGATCTGGAAAAGATTCTCGCCGCCTGCAAGCAGCGCGGCGTGGCGATGGAGTGCAACGCCTTCCCCGACCGGCTCGACCTGCGCGACGTGGACTTGCGCGCCGCCAAGGAGCGCGGCGTCAAGGTGGTCATCTCGACCGACGCCCACTCGACCACGCATTTGCCCTTCATCAAGTACGGCGTGCGGACCGCGCGGCGCGGTTGGGTGGAGAAAGCCGACGTGCTCAATGCCCTGCCCTGCGAGGAGTTGCTCAAAGCCCTGCGCTCCTCTCCCCGTCACCGAGCCTGAGGTAGGGCGGCAGCTTGCCTGCCGCCGTCTGCGGCGGGACACCCTTCGACTTCGCTCAGGGCAAGCAAGGTCCCGCCCTACACAAAGCCATCCGGGCTGCTTCAGGGAGTGCCCTTCCCATGCGTTCGGATGCATCCCGGACGCATGAAACCCTCCGCCCTAGTTCCCTACCCCTCCGCCCTCTCTGCTCAGCCCAGCGGCTTGTCCTGAGCTAGCCGAAGGGCACCCGCCGCTGGGCCACCTTGCAAAAGCACGGCGGTTGGAAGAAGATAGCGGTCTCACCAGGAGGGAGCACTCACCATGATGCGCCGACCGGAAAAAGTTGTCCCGCCGCGCGGGAAGCTGGGCATCCTGACGCCGGGGATGGGGGCGGTGGCGACGACGTTCTACGCCGGCGTGGAGCTCATCCGCCGCGGCGAGGCGGCGCCCATCGGCTCGGTGACGCAGATGGGGACGATTCGCCTGGGCAAGCGCACCGACAACCGCGCGCCGCAAATCAAGAAGTTCGTGCCGCTGGCCGGGCTCGATGACTTGGTGTTCGGCGGCTGGGACCTCTTCCCCGACAACGCTTACCAGGCCGCGGCCAAGGCCGGCGTGCTCTCAGCGGGACATCTGGCGAAGGTGAAGTCATTCCTCAGCGGCATCCGGCCGATGAAGGCGGTCTTCGACCGCGACTACGTGCGGCGGCTCGATGGGCGCTGGGTGAAGAAAGCGCGCACCAAGTGGGACCTGGCGAAAAAGATTGGAGAGGATATCGAGAACTTCCGCCACCGCTCGCGCGCCAACCGGCTGGTGATGATCTGGTGCGGCTCGACGGAAGTCTTTCTCAAGCCCGACAAGGTGCACCGCGACCTGGAGAGCTTCGAGAAAGCGATGAAGGCCAACCACCCCGCCATCGCGCCCTCGATGCTTTACGCCTACGCGGCGCTCAAGCGCGGCATCCCCTTCGCCAACGGCGCGCCCAACCTGACGGTGGACATCCCGGCGATGTGGGAGCTGGCGCGCGAAAACAATGTGCCCATCTGCGGCAAAGACTTCAAGACCGGGCAGACGCTGATGAAGACGATCCTGGCGCCGGGGCTGAAGGCGCGCATGATCGGGCTCGACGGCTGGTTCTCGGCCAACATCCTGGGCAACCGCGACGGCGAAGTGCTCGACGACCCGGCCAGCTTCAAGACCAAGGAAGAATCGAAGCTGGGCGTGCTGGAATACATCCTGCAGCCGAAGTTGTATCCGGAACTTTACGGCAAGGTGCACCACAAGGTGCGCATCCACTACTACCCGCCGCGCGGCGACAACAAGGAAGGCTGGGACAACATCGACATCTTCGGCTGGCTCGGCTATCCGATGCAGATCAAGATTGATTTTCTCTGCCGCGACTCGATTCTGGCGGCGCCGCTGGTGCTCGACCTGGTGCTGCTGCTCGATCTCGCCAAGCGCGCCGGCCTGCGCGGCATCCAGGAGTGGTTGAGCTTCTACTTCAAGTCGCCGATGTGCGCGCCCGAGCTCTACCCCGAGCACGACCTCTTTATTCAATCGATGAAGCTGAAGAACACCCTGCGCTGGCTGCGCGGCGAGCCGCTCATCACCCACCTCGGCACGGAATACTACGACTAGCCGCGCAGGACGCGCATCCAACGGCGGCGGCGCAACGCCACATAGGCAACAATCAGAAGAATGAAAAGCAGGACGATGAGGGTGTCGCGCAACTGCCAGCCGGTCTGGGCCTCGAGCGTGCGCAGAGCTTCGGTGAAGGCGGGATTCTCGGGGTCGAGTCGAACGGCCTGCCGGTACTCGGCGCGGGCGGCGCGCAAATCGCCCGAACGCCAATAGCAAGTGCCGAGCGCGGCGCTCAGGATGGCGCGGCGACCGGCGGTTGCACCCTGCTCCTCCCCTACCCAGGCTTCGTACCAGCGAGTGCGCTCGGGCAGATGGCCGGCGGCGGCGCTGGCCTCGATCAGCTCGACGTGCAGCTCCCAGTTCTCCGGCTGCGCGCGAACGGCTTGTTCCAGCTCCGCCTCCCCGCGCATGTTCCCCTCATCGTTCAGCCCGGCGGCACCCTTGTCCTGAGCGAAGCCGAAGGATGCCGCTGGGACAACGAGCAGAAACACTACGAGCGCGACAGCAGCGATGCGCATGGAATCAGTTGGCGCCGGCAGCGGGAGGCCGCGGCGTGTTGACGAAATCAATCAGCGCCTGGCGATCCT
>JAXIPK010000218.1:0-6161 GCA_045402975.1 Acidobacteriota bacterium | reverse complement strand
AACAGAATCACCAACACAACCAGCAGGAGGAAAACCGCCAGGGCGTTGCGCTTCATGAGCACCTCTCAATGTGGCGAGCGGAAGTAAACATACCGCTGTCGAGCGCCGCCTTCAAGCTCTGCGTCAAAGGTATAATAGTGGGATGAAGACGCGCCCGCGCATTCTGGCGATTGATTTCGGCGGGAAGTTCATCGGCCTGGCGGTGAGCGACCCGCTGGGAGTGACGGTGCGCGGCCTGCCCACGCTCAAGCGCACGAACAAGCGCGCCGACCTGCAGCGCATCCGCGAGCTGGTGGAGGCGCTCGGGGTCGAGCGCGTCGTCGTGGGCCATCCGCTGCATCTGCGCGGGCACGCCGGGGAGCGGGCGCGCGAGGCTGAGCGGTTCGCCGCCTGGATGCGGCGGGAGCTGGAGCTGCCAGTGGAGCTCTACGACGAGCGGCTGACCTCGGTGGAAGCCGAGAACCTGCTGCGCGAGCGGGGTGAGCGAACTCCGCGCACCCGCCAAAGCCGCACGCAGCGCATCGAGACGGTCAACCGACTGGCCGCCGCCGTGCTCCTGCAGAGCTACCTCGACGAACGTACGCTGCATCCTACCCCTGCGGAGTGATGCCTCGCCGCTCCAAATCGCGCTGGCCTCGGCGTCTCCTATGGATAGTGGCGCTGGGTTCGCTGGTCTTTGTTGGTCTGCTCAACTGGCCCTATCAAGGCGCGCCCGGGGCGACAACCGTGCTCATCGAGACGGGCATGAGCCGCCGGGCCATCGCCGAGCGGTTGGCCGAGCAGGGCGTCCTGCGCTCGCGCTGGCCGTTCCTGCTCTACGCCTACGGGCAGCCCGGCCGCACGCTCAAGGCGGGGGAGTACCTCTTCGACCAGCCGCTGAGCGCCGCGGCGGTGTTCGGCAAGCTGGAACGCGGCGAAGTGCATCTCTATCCGCTGGTGATCCCGGAAGGCTACACGCGCTGGGATATCGCGGCGGAAATCGAGCGTTTGGGACTGGCGTCGCGCGAGGACTTCCTGCGCGCCACCGAGAATCCGCGTCTCATTCAAAGGCTGGCGCCGCAGGCGAAGAACCTCGAAGGGTTTCTCTTCCCCGACACGTACCACTTCTCCCGGCCAGCCGACCCCAACGCGATGGTGCGGGCGATGGTGGTGCGCTTCGAGCAGGAGTGGAATCGACTCCAGCCGGGGGCCGCGCCGCCGCGGGCGCTGACGCCCTACGAGCTGGTTACGCTGGCTTCGCTGGTGGAGAAAGAGACGGGCGTGGCGCAGGAGCGCGGGCTGATCGCGGCGGTCTTCTACAACCGTCTCGAGAAAAAGATGGTGCTGGCCTGCGACCCGACGGTCATCTACGCCGAACGGCTGGAGAAGGCCGGCTGGTTCGACGGCGAAATCAACGTCTCTGACCTGGAGCGGCGCTCGCCGTACAACACCTACCTGAACGCCGGGCTGCCGCCGGGGCCCATCGCCTCACCGGGTGGCGCAGCGCTGGAGGCGGTGCTGAAGCCGCCAAAGTCGGACTATCTTTTCTTTGTCAGCAACAACCAGGGCGGGCATCACTTTGCCGCCACTTCCGGGGAGCACGCCCGTAACGTGGCCCGCTACCGGCGAAAGCGCGAGCTAAGCCAGAGTCCCGCGAAGCGGCAAACCTCTGGGGCGAAAGCCCAGAGGTAGGTTACACTGGAAATTCAGGCAGCGAAGAAGACAACCGAGGCACATCGTTGAAGAGAGGGGTCAAAATTGCGGCGGTGGTGGTGCTGGCGTGGCCGCTGGTGGGGTTTGCCTGCACGCCCAAGGACACGACTAGGCTGCCGCCGGGGAAGGTCCTGCCGCTGCAGACGGCGACCCTGAACGAGCTGCTGGCGCGGGTTGAAAGAGCAGCGGGGGCGATGCGCTCACTCAACGCCGAGGCGGAGATGGCACCGGCCACCGGCTCGGAATACAGCGGCGTGATCGAGGAATACCACGACGCCAAGGCATTCGTGCTGGCGCAGCGCGAGTATCAGGCCACCGACGACCCGCGCGAGGACTCCGTCTACCATATCCGGCTCATCGGCCAGGCGCCGATTGTGCGCAAGACGGTCTTCGATATGGTGGCCAATGCGCGCGAGTTCAAGATTTACCTGCCGACGAAGAACAAGTTCATCGTCGGGCCGGCGGCGTTGGAGCGGCGCAGCGAAAAGCCCATCGAAAACCTGCGCCCGCAGCACCTAGTGGAAGCGCTGTTCATCCCGGCACCGTGGGCGAACACGCCGCACCTGCTGGAGGAGAATGAGTTCGACGGGCTGCGCTACTACGGCGTCTCGGAAATCGTTCTCGACGCTGCCGGGCAGAGCCTTCTGCACCGCAAGTGGTGGTTCGAGCGCAGCGGGCTGGAGCTGGTGCGCGTGCAGCGCTTCGGGACGAAGGGCGAGCTGGTGAGCGACGTCCGCTACGCCGACTGGCGCGAGGAATCCGGCGTGCCCTACCCGCATCAAATCGAGCTGGCGCGCCCGCAGGACGACTACCGCCTGACGCTGCGCTTCAAAAAGATGACGCTGAATCAACCGGTTGCGCCCGACAAGTTTGTGCTGGAAAAACCCGAAGGCGCCGAGCTGGTGGAAGTGAAAACCAAGACCGACAAGGAAGCCGCCGCGAAGCCATGAACGCCGTCCGCAGCTTGATCGTGGGCAACGTGCTGCACCGTCCGTTGCGCACGATCATCACCGTGCTGGCCGTGGGCGTCGAGGTCTGCCTGGTGGTCATCATCGTCGGCCTGGTGACGGGGCTGCTGCAGGAAAGCGCCAAACGCATCGAAGGCGTGGGCGCGGACCTGATGCTGCAACCGCCGGCGGCCAGCATCCTGCAGGCCTTCAGCGGCGCGCCCATGCCGGTGAAGATTAAAGACAAGCTGGCGGAGATTCCGCACGTGGAGGCGGTGGCGCCGGTGCTGACGCAGTTCAACACTACCGGCGGGATGGACGTGGTCTATGGAATCGACCTGGAGAGCTTCAACGCCGTCAGCCGCGGGTTTGTGTACCTCTCGGGCGGGCCGTTTGAGCAGCCGACCGACATCCTGGTGGACGACTGGTACGCGGCGTCCAAGGACCTGAAGGTGGGCGACACGTTGCGGCTGTTCGAGAACGACTTCACGGTGCGCGGCATCGTGGAGCACGGCAAGGGCTCGCGGCTGTTTGCGCCCATCGAGCGGCTGCAGGAGCTCTCCGCCTCCCACGACAAGGCATCCATTTTCTACATCCGCTGCGACAAGCCGGAGAACATCGACCGGGTGTCGGAAGAGATTCACACGCTGTTCCCGCGGCACCAGCTCCGCCCGGTGCGCGAGTTCATGAGCATGATGACGTCGTCGCGGATTCCCGGCCTCGACAATTTCGTCAACTCGATGATCGCGCTGGCGGTGGTGGTGGGGGTGCTGGTGATTTTCCTCTCGCTCTACACGACGATTCTGGAGCGCACGCGGGAGATCGGGATCCTGAAGGCGCTGGGGATGTCGTCGCTCGACATCATCAAGCTGGTGCTGCGCGAGACGCTGGTGCTGGTCGCCGTGGGCGTGGCGATTGGCATCGGGTTCAGCTACGGTGGCGCGGTACTGCTCAAGAAAATGTTCCCCACCCTGACCATCCTCATCACCTTCTGGTGGTTGGCCAAGGCGACGGTGCTGGCTTTTCTCGGCGGCGTGTTGGGCGCCGTTTATCCCGCCTGGCTCGCCTCCCGCCAGGACGCCATCGTTGCTCTGGCCTACGAATAACCTCCGCTTCTTCCTTTTTTCGCGCTGACAGGATTCGCGCACGGGTGTACAATTTTATTTGAGCGGCGCAGGGCGATCCCTTGGAAGCGGCGGTTCAAAGAAAGAAACCTCAAGGCAGGTCACGCGTTGGAACCGGTCGTTAAGTGCGAAAACCTGTGGAAGATTTATCACACCGGCAGGGTGGAAGTGCCCGCCCTGCGCGGGGTGAACTTCGAGGTGTTTGAAGGCGAGTTCATCGCCATCATGGGCCCCTCGGGTTGCGGCAAGTCCACGCTGCTCTACGTGCTGGGCGGGCTGACGCCGCCGACCTCGGGCGTGGTGCTGGTGGACGGCAACGACCTGAGCGAGATGAGCGACGCCGAGCGCACGCTGCTGCGGCGGCGCAAGATCGGGTTCGTGTTCCAGCGCTTCAACCTGCTGCCCACGCTCTCGGCGCGCGGCAACATCGTGCTGGCGCAGCAGATTCAGGGCGACGGGTTCGACCCGCACCGCTTCGACGTCACCATCAACCTGCTGGGGCTGAGGGACCGCTTGAACCACCGGCCGGGGGAGCTTTCCGGCGGCGAGCAGCAGCGGGTGGCCATCGCGCGCGCCGTCATCACCGAGCCCAAGCTGCTGCTGGCCGATGAGCCCACCGGCAACCTCGACACCCAGAATTCCGAAACCGTGCTGCGGATGATCAAAGAGCTGAACCACGAGCTGCGCCAGACCATCATCCTCATCACTCACAACCCCGAGGCCGCCGTCCACGCCGACCGCGTGGTGCACATGCGCGACGGGCAGGTGCTGCGCACCGAGACCGTCAGCGTGGCCGGCCTGTCATGAGTGAAGCTGCCCCGCAACCCTCGTTCCTCCACCGCGTCGGCCGCACCCTGAAGGGCTTTGTGCTGTGGTCCTACGATCGCGGCACCTGGCAGTACGACGTGATGGTGGCGCTGATCGTTGTCTTCGTCCTGTTGGCTCCGTCGCGCTGGTTCCACGACCAGCCGGTCTACAACCCCTGGCAGGCGCGCGACATCATGCGCCTCGACAAGGAACCCGAGGGCGTGCGCTACCGCGTCAGCGCCGAGCTGCTGGCCAGCTACGACTCCGACCCACAACGCGCCGCCGGCGAAGTTTTCGCCCAGAACCTCCCCCACCCCTTCACCATCGTCCGCATCCAAGAAGTGAGGGACGAGGACGCGGAGGTGGTGTGGTACGATGTCTGGGTGCGCGAATAGCCCTGCCCGCGGCGGGGAGGGCCGGTCAAGACTGCAAGTGCGAACCGCCACTACAGTGGTTCTGGTTTTCTCTCTCCTGCTCGCTCCCGCGGCAGGGGCTGCGCAGGCGCGCGGCTGGACGGAAGACCGCGTGGTCGAGCAGTTGAACAAGGCCGCGGAAAACTTCCAGACGCTGACCGCCAACCTGCAGTTCACCAAAGTTACAGCGGTGGTGGACGACAAGTCCACCGAGAGCGGCCGGCTCTACTTCACCAAGAAGGGCCGCATCCTGCTGGAATTCCTCAACCCCGAGCCCAAGGAAGTGCTCTTCAGCGGCAACCGGGCGCAGATCTATTTTCCCAAGATGAGCCAGATTCAGGAGTTCGACCTGGGCAAGCACCGCGCCATGGTGGAACAATACCTGCTGCTCGGGTTCGGCACCAAAGGCGACGACCTGAAGGACTCCTACCTCATCGCCATCATGGGGGAGAGCAAGCTCGACGGGCGCGCCGTGCTGCAGCTCGAGCTCACGCCCAAAGACCAGCGGCTGCGCAACCAGATCCACAAGATCCATCTGTGGATCGACCTGGCCTCATGGCTGCCGGTGCAGCAGAAGTTCTTCGAGGTGGGCGGGGACTACTTCGAGACCCGCTACGCGGAGATGAAGATCAACGTGAACATCGCCGCCAGCAAGCAGCGCCTGAGCGCGCCGCGCGGCACCAAAGTCGTCAAGCCCCGCCCGTCAATGTAGTTGGCGGCGCGGCGCCACCTCCGCCCATCGGGAAGCCGCGCTGGCGCCAACTGCCCAGCCCGCCTTCGAGCGGACGAACCTTCAGGATTCCTCTTCGCCGCAGCAGCAGCGCCACCCGGGCGCTGGTCGCCTCGTTGGGTCAAGTGCAGTAGAGGATGAGCTCGCGGTCGCGGGGAATCTCTTCGTGGCGGTGCTCGAGCTCTTCCGGCGGGACGTGCAGCGCGCCCGGGATGGTCTCCGGCTCGGCCTCGAAGTCAATCTTGTGCCGCAGGTCGACCACAACCACTCCCTCGCCGTTGTCCATCTTCGCCTTCAGCTCGTCCACCGTGATGCGCGCGATGCGCAGCGCGCGCAAGAACCGCTGCCTCTGGTAATACTTCCACCCGATGTAGCCCGCCAGGCCGCCGAAGAGAATCGCCAGCAGCCAGCCGCCCAGGCTGGCCGCTTTGTCGGCGACGAACTCCAA
>JAXIPK010000295.1:0-7951 GCA_045402975.1 Acidobacteriota bacterium | reverse complement strand
GCTGGCGCAGATGCAGATCGGCGCGCAGGCGCAGCAGGTCGGGCGCCTGCGGCTCCAGCAACAGCAAATCTTCCAGCACCGGCTCGGCAGCCGCGAAGTCGCTTTTCTCCAGCAGCAGGGCGAGGACGGCGCGGCGCGGCTCGGTTTGCTTGGGGTCAATCTCAGCGGCGCGGCGATAATGCGGGAGGGCTTCCTCCTTACGCCCGCTCTGCTCCAGCGCCAGGGCAGCAAAAAAATGGGTGCGAGAGTTTTCGGGCCCCAGCTCGGCGGCCCGCACCAGTTCGTCGGCAGCCTCGGCTGGCTTGTTCTCCTTGAGCAACAGCACGCCCAGGTTGAAGCGCGCGGGAAATAGCTTAGGGTCGGCTTCCAGCGCCTGGCGATACGTTTGCAGCGCCTCCTCGGTACGCTCAGTCAGGGTATAGGCGTAGGCAAGATTGAACAACGCGTCGGCGTGGCCAGGATGGTCCTGAAGAAAACCCTCCAGCAGAACGATGGCGGCGTCGTACTGCTTCTGGTCGAGCGCCAGTTGAGCCGAGGCCAGCGCCGCTTGCGCGGCCTCTTCAGGAGAAGGCTTCTTCGCCGATGCCGGCTTCTTGTTGGGCGTCGGCTTGCTCTCTTGCTGCGCGGCGGCGGAGAACGTGGCCAGCGCAATCGCCAGCAACGCCACACCCAAGGACTTCGTCATCGTGTCGCCGCCCGGTTGCGATGGTTGTGGTTCAGCACCCGCGCCAGGAACCGCCCCGTGTGCGAGTGATCCGTGCGAGCCACCTGCTCGGGCGTGCCCGCCACCACGATGCGGCCGCCCTCGTCGCCGCCCTCGGGCCCGAGGTCGATAACCCAGTCGGCGGTCTTGATGACTTCCAGGTTGTGCTCGATGATGAGCACTGTCGCTCCGGCCTCCAGCAGCTTGCGAAAAGCCCCCAGCAGCTTTTGGATGTCGTCGAAGTGCAGCCCGGTTGTCGGCTCGTCGAAAATGTAGAGCGTGCCCGGCGCCGCCTCGTCCTTGTCCCGCTCATCGCCCGCCAGGTAGGCCGCCAGCTTCACCCGCTGCGCTTCGCCGCCAGAGAGCGTGGTGGCCGACTGGCCCAGCCGCAGGTAGCCGAGGCCAACGTCGTCCAGCACCTTCAAGCGCCGCACCACCTTGGGTGCCCCGGCAAAAAACGCCAGCGCTTCGCGCACCGTCAGTTGCAGGATCTGGTGGACGTTCTTCCCCTTGTAGCCCACTTCCAGCACGCCCGACTTGAAGCGCGTTCCCTGGCAATCTTCGCACAGCAGCTCCACGTCGGCCAGGAACTGCATCTCCACGGTCACGGTGCCGTCGCCTTGGCAGGTTTCGCAGCGGCCGCCGGGGACGTTGAAGCTGAAGTGCCCCGGGGTGTAGCCGCGCTTGCGCGCTTCCGGCGTCGCGGCCAGCAGTGCGCGGATGGCGTCGAAGGCTTTGACGTAGGTGACGGGGTTGGAGCGGGGCGTGCGCCCGATGGGCGATTGGTCCACCAGCACCACGCTCTGCACCCGCTCGCCGCCTCCGAGGCCGCGGCAACTGGCCAGCGCCTCTGGATTGGTCGCTCGCCCCGCGAGCGTCTTGTAGATGACGTCGTGGACCAGCGACGACTTGCCCGAGCCGGAGACGCCCGTGACCGCGACCATCAGCCCCAGCGGAATCTCGACGTCGATGTTCTTCAGGTTGTGCACCGCACAGCCGCGCAGCCGCAGCCACTCGCGGCTCGGCCGGCGTCGCGTGGCCGGGATGGCGACCCGCAGGTCGCCGCTGAGGTAGCGCCCGGTGAGCGAATTGGCGTCACGCTCGAGTTTTTCCATCGGCCCGGAGAAAACCACGCGCCCGCCGTGTTCGCCGGCGCCCGGGCCGAGGTCAAGCACGTGATCGGCGGCGCGAATCATCTCCGGGTCGTGCTCAACGACGAGGATGGTGTTGCCGAGCTCGCGCAGGCTCTTCAGGATTTCAATGAGCCGGTGCGTGTCGCGCGGATGCAGGCCGATGGAGGGCTCATCCAGCACGTACAGAGCGCCGACCAGCCGCTGCCCGATGGAAGTGGCGAGCTGGATGCGCTGCGCCTCACCGCCCGCCAGCGTCGAAGTGAGGCGGTCGAGCGTCAGATAGTCCAGGCCGACTTCGTCGAGGAAGCGCAGCCGATGGCGAATCTCTTCCAGAACTTTGTCGGCGATGGCCAACTGCGTTGGAGTGAGCTCCACCGCGTCGAAGAAGCGCCGCGCCTCGGAGATGTTCATCGCCACCACTTCCGGCAGCGTGCGGCCGGATTCTTCTCCCGCTTGCAGCGGCAAGCGCACGGCGCGGGCCTCTTTGCGCAGGCGCGCGCCCTCACACTCGGGGCAGAGCGCGTAGCCGCGGTAGCGGCTGAGGAAGACACGCACGTGCAGCTTGTATTTCTTTCGCTCCAGCCAGGCGAAGTAGCCTTTGACGCCGGGGAAGTCGGCGTCGCCTTCAAGAATTCTCTTACGCTCGCGCGCCGAGAGCTCGCTCCAGGAGGCGTCGGGGTTGATCCCCTCGCGGCGACAGAAGCGCCGCAGCTCGCCCAGCAGGTGCCGGTAGCGCGGCTTGCTCCAGGGGTCGATGGCGCCGTCGCTGAGCGGCCGCGCTTTGTCGGGGACGACTTTGTCGAGGTCGAAATCAATCGTGTTGCCGAAGCCGTGGCAGCGCGGGCAGGCGCCGTAGGGACTGTTGAAACTGAACAGCGCTGGCTCGGGCGGAGCGTAGACGACGCCGCAGCGGCGACACTCGAAGCGCTCGGTGAAGCGTAGCCAGCTCTCGGATGACGGGGTGTCAGCCAGCTCAATGAAAACCTCGCCGTTGCCTTCGCGGTAGCTCAGCTCGACGGAGTCCACCAGGCGCGAGCGGAAGGCGGCTGCGTCTTCGCCCGCGACCGGAACCGCGAGACGATCCACCAGCACATAGACCGGTTGAGAAAAGTCCAGATCGAGCAGCGACTCCGGCGTGGAGAACTCAAAGAGCCGACCGGCAACGCCGTTTGCGCCCCGTTGATAAAGGCGGTTGAAGCCTCGCTGGCGCAAGGTGGTCAGAGCGGCTTTCACGGCTTCCGCCATCGCCGCCTTCTTGCGCTTGCCGTCGGGGGCGGGAAGAGAGACGCGGAAGAGGACATAGAAGCGCGCGCCGGCGGAGACTGCCAAGACGCAGCGGGCAATCTGGTCGATGGTGTCGTGCTCGACCTTTGTGCCGCAGGTGGTGCACCAGGTTTCCCCCACGCGGGCAAAGAGCAGCCGCAAGTAGTCGTAGAGCTCGGTGGCGGTGGCGACCGTGGAGCGCGGGTTGCGGCCCGAGTTCTTCTGCTTGATGGCGATGGCGGGCGCGATGCCTTCGATCTCATCGACGTCGGGCTTCTCGATGCGCTCCAGAAATTGGCGGGCATAAGCGGAGAGCGACTCGACGTAGCGCCGCTGGCCTTCGGCGTAGATCGTATCGAACGCCAGCGACGACTTGCCCGAGCCGGAGACCCCGGTGACAACCGTAATGGCGCCGTGGGGAATCTCGACTGAGATGTTTTTCAGATTGTGGACGCGGGCCCCGCGGACGATCAGCGCCTCGCGCGTCTCAATCCCAGCTCGGGCTGCGGATGCGGTGACTTTGGTGGCCATAGTTGGAGTCAGGCTGCTTGCCCGCCGAAGCCCGGAGGCGTAGGCGGGCTCAGCGCGGCTGAAGAGCTACAGGCGCAGTCCGCGCCAGCATGCCAAACGAATAATTATAGGCCGGCGCCAGAGGAGGCGCAATCGAGCCTAAAAAAGGAAAGCCGCCGGCTGCGCGCTGCAACCGGCGGCCTTGGGTGCTTCTAGGCGACGTCGTAGGGCCGCATCATCTCGTGGTCTTCATGCGAGAGGATGTGGCAGTGCCAGACGTATTTTCCGGAGCGGTCGAACTTGGCGATGACGCGGGTGACCTCGCCAGGAAACATCTGCGCAGTGTCCTTCCAGCCGACTTCGTTCGGCTCGGGCGGCTTGGGTTGCCCTAGCAACCGAATGTTGGTCAGTGAGCCATCCATCAAGTCCTGCGTGGCGCGGAACTTCTGCCGGCTGAGAATCTGGAAACCGACGAGATGGACGTGAATCGGGTGCGCGTCTTCCGTGGTGTTGTAGATCTCCCAGACTTCGACATCGTTGAGGTTGACGTGCTCGGTGATGGGCTCGCCCCACATCAGCATCCCGTCGTCGGTGGTGCCGAGCGCAGGCTGCAGGCGGCCGAACTCGTCTTCGCCTTCGAAGAGCAGCAGGCTGCGCGTGGGGCCGGTCTGAACCAGCGGCGCAATCGGGCTGCTGAGCAACTGCGAGGGCAGCGGCGTGAGCGGGTAGCCCGCGTCCAGCGGCTTGACCACACGGAAGGCCATGATCTGTCCCACCGTGCGCGGGTCGCTGGTGTCGCCCTTGGGGAAGGGCGCGCGGGCGTTGTTCTTCAGGATGACGGTTTGACCAGCGAGCCGCGGGTCGGAGAAGTCAATGACCACGTCGGCACGCTCGCCCGGCCCCAGTGTCAGACGGTTGAGAGGCACGGGGGCGTAGAGCAATCCATGGTCGGTTCCGACTTGGAAGAACGGCTCTCCCGACGAAAGGTAGAGATTGTAGAAGCGGGAATCGGAGCCGTTCAGCAGGCGGAAGCGATACTGGCGCGGCTCGACGTCGAGGTAGGGCCAGGCCTTGCCGTTGACCAGGATGAAGTCGCCGAAAAATTCCGGCTCCACGCTGGGATCGGGTCCTTCCTCCACTTCCGAATTGGCGGGCAGGAAGAGCGAGCCGTCGGCGAGGAACATTCGGTCCTGAATGGCCAGGCCGAGGTCATACGGTGCGGCGGGCAAGTGACCGTCCGCGACCAGAGCCAGCTCCTCGGCGTCGCGCAGCAGGTAGAAGCCGGCCAGTCCCGCGTAGACGTTCAGGCGCGTGATGCCGAGGGCGTGGTCGTGATACCAAAGGGTAGCGGCGCGCTGGTCGTTGTCGTAGACGTAGGTTTCCTTGGTCCAACCGAATCCGGTCAGAGCGAACCCGGGCGTGAACCAGTCGTCCGGCAAACCGTCGCTGGCAGCTTCAGTGTGCCCACCGTGGAGGTGCGTGACCACGGGGACGCCGCTGGCGGGCCAGCCGGCGGGGTCGGCCCAGTGAACCGTGGTGTCCACGGGAAGAAGGTGCGGCAGCGGCACGCCGCCGCTCATCAGCTCGTTCTTCCAGCGGACATTGATGGGCACGTCCTTCATGGCGACGAAGGTCGGGCCGGGGTAGCTGCCGTTGTAGCCCCACACCGGCGTCATCAGTGGCGCGCCGGTCATCGGATGGAAGAGGCCGAGCGCCTGCGGGAATTGCCCGATGGAAACCTCAAACGTGCCGCCCAGGCGCGCGTCAATCACGCCGGGGATGGGCAGCGGATTGACGAACCGCGGCTGGGTCATTGGGTTAAGTACGGGCAGCATCGGCTCGTCCGCGTAGGCGGTGCCGACGCCTAGCTTCCAGGGGAGGGTCAGCCCTGCGCCTGCGAGCGCGCCTGTCTTCAGGAATTGCCTTCGATTGATCATTGGTCTTTCTCCTTTTGTTCTTACCGGCGCGGAGTGGTGGCGCAGGCCGTATTGCTGAATATCGATTCGTTGCCAGTCCCGTCAAAGGCGGTGACCACGTAACAGTATGTAGTGTTCGCTTTCACGGTTTTGTCGTTGAACGAAGTGGTTGTAGCCGTGCCCACCCGGATTCCGTTGCGGTAGACGTAGTAGCCGGCCACGCCGAGGTTGTCCGTGGCGGCGCCCCAGCTTAGCGTGATCAGGGAGCGCGAGGCGGCCACCGCGGCGAGGTTGGTGGGAGCCGAGGGGGCGGTGGTGTCAAGGGGCGGTGTGCCCCAAGTGGCGCTGGCCATCAACTCCGGCGCCGACTTCCCGGCTGCGACCCAGGCGTTGTACAGGCGGTTGCCCCAGTCGTTGGTCGTGTTCTCGCTGCGCAGGAACTCGATGTACTCGCGCGTCGTGGTCTGATAGTAGAGCCGCACTTCGGCGTAGGTGGCGCCGACCGGCAGGCTGAAGTTGGTGTCATCCCAGTACTGACCGTCGGCGTAGCTGTAACCGACCGGCGGCGACTGGATGGCGGTGAAGTTGGCGTTCGTGAAGCCGCGCGGCGGGACCCGGTTGTCTTTGTAAATCTGGTTGTTGAGCACGAAATGGAAACTGGGGCCGACAGGCTCGCCCAGCGCGGTGGCGAGGTCGGCCGAGAGCCCGGGCTTGATCTCGTACACTTTGAGCTGTGAGTCGCTGACGAGCGTAGCGGTGGCGGAGTCATAGCGGCCGGTTTCACCGAGCAGGCTGGAGTTGGCGTCATAGAACCTGATGTTGATCCAGATGCGGCGGCCTTCCGGGTAGCCGCTGGGAAGCTTGTGGGCGGTTTCGTTGGTGACCCGCACGCGCAACACTCCGGAGGACGGCGAACTAGCGCTCAGCGTGGCGGCCTTCTGCAGCATCGCACGGGCCCGGGTGATGCCGGCGTCGAGCGCCGCTTGGTTCACTTCGCCCGGCCACAGCGCAGCCAGCGTCTTGGGGATGAACGTGTTCCCGCCCGTCATGTCGTGCAAAGGCAGATCGGTTCGTTGGACGGAACCACTCTTGTTGGCGGCGACGCCCGTAACATCCTGCAGGTGGCAATCCTGGCAAGTGGAGACGACGCGTTTGTTGCCGCCGAAGCGGCCCCCCATGTCGACCCCGGTGGTGGCGAAGGTGCTCATCTTCCATTCACTGAAGGTGCGCTCGACCGGGAACATCTTGGCGGGATTGAAATCGCCATTGTCGAAGTTGGCCGGCTGGCCGAGCGTGTTGACCGCGTAGGAACCATCGGTTTGGCGGGAGAAGGCCGGGTTGCTTACATCATGGCAGGTGCCGCAGAGAGCCGCATCGCGGTGAAAGGGCGAGTAGAACATCTGGTGGCGCGCCGCCGCGTCGGTGAAGGGCCCGCGCTTGGCGTTGCTGGAATCGGCGATGTACATGCCGTTGGCAGACCAACCGGGAATGGGCATCAGCTTCGCCAGGTAGGTTTGATCCTGCGGGTAGGTTCCCGTTGTATAGGCGGTGTCGCCGGGATAAGGATTAACCCCGAGCGGGCTGGGCTTGACAAGCTTGTGGCAGAAATCGCACTGCACACCCTCGCGGTCGTTGTTGTTCAGCGCCGAGCCATCGGTGGGCACGGAGCGCCCCTCGAGCCAGCCAGCGGGCGAATGGCAGCGGGTGCAGAGGTCGCCCGAGTCAGCGGCATCCTGGTTGGCGATAGTCATAGCGGCGTAGAAGAAGGGATCGCGCGCCGCCTGGGACATCATTCCGCCCCGCCAGTTGAAGGCCGGTTCGACGGCAGAGTCGTAGCCGCCGTGGCAGTTGTCGCATTTGTCCGGTGTTTCCAACTGGCCGGACTGTCCCGGCTGGCTGCCAGGCAGGAAGAAGTCATTGAGTGTCGTCGGGGTGACAGCGAAGGCTAACGCTCCAGCAAGGACGATGAGAAGAAGGGCGAAGATAGGCTTGGCCGTCATAGGCCACCTCCAGAGCTGCGGGGCCACGGGGCGGCGGGATGATCCGATGGGTCTTGGCGTTTGCGATCGGATGAGCAAACGACTTGTTGAGGGACTGCTACAACATCTCCTGCGTTCACGGGGTCCTCGTGGTTAGGTAGTGCACGGGCGGTTCCAACTGAGCGGAAAAAGTCACGCTGGGCAAGTGCTTCGCTGGGTTAGGTTTCTCCTGGTGCCATGGTTAGGGGCAAGGGCCGTTGCGTCCTAGTCTTCCTACTCCTACGGGCAATTTGGCATAGGAGGCCGCGCCATTTTGGCGAGTGCGACAGAATGTCAGCCCGCTCTTTTGCTCTCGTGGTAGATTTGACTTATGGGGAATCCGGCCGCCCGATTCCGGCGCGTGGTGTTGATCGTGCTGGATAGTGTGGGCATCGGGGAGATGCCGGA
>JAXIPK010000230.1:0-4829 GCA_045402975.1 Acidobacteriota bacterium | reverse complement strand
GTAGCGGACCACCGAGAGGAATTCCAACTGAGTCAGGAGATGGTCGGGGACCGAGCGCGCCGGGTCGGTCTTCAAGCCCAGCACTTCGTAGAAGGAGGTATTCTCCAGCGCGGTTTGTTGCGCCGGCACCGACCGATAGTGAGCCGATTCGACCAGGGGCAGCGGAGGCTCGGGCACGCCGACATCGAACACGGCGATGTAGGTGGATTCGTACTCCTCGGGGTCAGTGAAAAAGTCAAAGCCCGGGAAGTTTCCCTCCGTTCCAACCTGCACCCAAAGATCGGCCAGCCCGGCGGTGAAGTTCGGTTGTTGGAACCACTCGAAACGCTCCGCAGTCGGCGCACCCAAGGCCTGGGCGAAGAAACGATAGAGGTCGACCTCCTCCCATTCACGTTCGACCTGCGTCACCGACTGCGCGTGCTCTCTCATGGGCGTCTACTCCAGCCAGTGCCAGACGGAAAAATACTTGCGACCGTCGCGATCGAGTTGGCTGCCGTTCCATACCGCAAAGGCCAGCGGGACGCCAGCGGGGAGGTCGGAGAGCACGAGCGTCACTTGCCAGCGGCCGGCACGGTAGACACCGCGCGCCGGAAAGGTCTCGCCGGTGCGCTTGGTGGTTTCCCGCCCGTGCGCTTCCATCCGCAGCGCGCCGCGGGCCGCGTTCCAGTAGAAGATGGCCACGGGGTTGTGCGGGTCTCCCATTTGCAGCGAGGGCGTGACGAGAGCCTCGCCTGATACGGTTGGATACATCACCGCGACCGCATCGAAGAACCGGTCGGTGGCGGCCGTGTCTTGCTTGACGAAACGCGTCTCCGGGGCTGCCGCCGGCGCCGCGGCCAGCGAAGCGGTGTCCTGCGAGGCATCCGCCCAGGCCAGGTGAATCACCAGTTGCCCACCGACGCGCCGCGCGCGGACTTCAACCAGAGTGAGTAGCGACGCTGCGGGCGGATCCGTGTCATAGAGCGGCGGAGTCCGGTTCAGCGCCACGCGCAGCGGCGGCACGGCCTGCCAGGCGGCAGCTTCCGGGTCAAGCAGGGATTCGGCGGCTGCTCCGCTGGGCAGAGCGACCAGCCGCAAGTTGGCCGGCGGCTGGGCCAGCAGCGGGAGGGCTACCAAGACCAACGCGGCCAGAATTGGAATTAAGAATCGCGGTTGCTTCCTCATTTGTCCATCCTAGGGTTTGATCTGCACCAATTGCGGTGCGATGCGGTAGCGGGTCTCGGCATCGCGGCCGATCAGGAGCTGGAGAAGCTCGCTGCGCTCGCCGCCCTGCGCCCTGACCAATTCCGCTTCCAGCCGCCGGATGACGTCTTTGACATCTTCGCCGAACAAGTAGACGAGGTAGTCGAGCGGCAGCCGCGGATCGTCGAGGATGCTCTTGTCGTAGTTGCCGCGCTTGGGCGGGTTGAAGGGCGGGACGTAGTAGACATTCGGCTGCGTGCCCTTCTCCGGGAACAGGCCCAGAGCTACCCGATACTGAATGACCAGCTTGTGCACCGGCGACTCAGGGTCATCCAGCAGCCCGACAAAGCGCAGCCGCCCCGGGCACTGCGCAGCGCAGGCGTTGACCTCGCCTTTCTCCAGCCGCGGGTAGCAGAAGATGCACTTCTCCGACTTCCCGGTGATCTCGTTGAAATAGATTTTCTTGTAGGGACACGCGGCGATGCAGTAGCGATAGCCCTCGCAGCGCTCCTGATCGATCAGGACGATGCCGTCTTCCTCCCGTTTGTAGATGGCCTTGCGCGGGCAGGCCTCCAGGCACGCGGGATGAGTGCAGTGGTTGCAGATGCGCGGCAGGTAGAAGTAGAAGTTCTCGTCCCCGTTCATCCCGCCCACGTCTTCATCCCAGTTGGGCCCGCTTTGGGGGTCGGGCGACGGCATCACCGGTGTCTTCTTGCCTTCGTAGAGCCGCTGTTCGTAGTCGTATTCGAACGGCGGGCCGTAGTCGTCCAGTGTGGGCAAGGGACTGGGTTGCAGCTTGCCGTCCTTCCAACCGCCGCCGATGCGATCCCACTGGCGCGGGTAGCCGATGCCGGGCCGCGTCTCCACGTTGTTCCAGTACATGTATTCGGTCCCGTCGCGGTCGGTCCACAGCTTCTTGCAGGCGATGGTGCAGGTCTGGCAGCCCAGGCACTTGTTCAGGTCCATCACCATCGCATACTGGTGCTTTGACATTGCCGCCTCGCTCTACGCCTTTGCCGCCCGGCGACCCGGCCCGGCAGCGCGCTCCACTTCCACCTTGATGTCGCGGTTGTTCCCGGTCGGGCCCCAGTAGTTCAGCCGGAAGTTGATGTGGCCGTACTTGCCGATGAGCTGCGTCGGCTTCATCTTGATGTAGGTCAGCGACTGCCAGCCACCCTGCTGGAAGCCGAGAAACTTTTCCCAGCCGTGGTACATGGTCACGCGCCCGGGCTTTTCGCCCGGCAGGATTTGCATCCGGCAGATGCACTGGCCGATGTCGTTGTAGATGCGCACCCAATCGTTGTCGCGCAGGCCGCGACGGCGGGCGTCGTCGGGATGCATGTAGACGATGGGCATGCCGCGCTGCAGGCGCAGCATGGCGCGGCTGTCGCGCCAGGTGGAGTGGATGGACCAGCGCCCGTGCGGCGTGTTCCAGTAGAGCGGAAACTTCTCCGGCAGCGGCTCTTTGTAGGCCGGGAGCGCTTCGTCCAAGTCCAGGTACCAGGGATGATCGATGTAGAACTGCTGCCGGCCGGTCAGTGTGCGCCACGGCCGCTTCTTCTCCACCTGGTGCTTGAAGGGCGTGTAGGCTACCCCTTCCTCGATGTCGCTGTTCCAGCTCTCGGCATCCGTAGCCACAAAGCGCCGCGGCTGCGCCTGAAGATTCTGGTAGGTCATGCCCTTGGTTTCTTCGGAGTGCGAAAGGATGAAGTCGGCGGCCTGCTCGTCGGTGACGATGGCGCCCTTGCCCGACCAATCCTCCGGCAGGCGGGTGAAGTCGCGCTCCCATCCGAACAGCTCGTCGCGGAACGGCTTGAGGCCTTTCTTGCGGGCCACCTCGCTGATTTTTTCCGCCAAAGCGCGGAAGATGTCCCAGTCGGTCTTGCTCTCAAAGAGCGGGTCGAGCGCCTTGCCGAAGGTGTGGACGTAGCTGTGGCAGTCGGTGGTGTTGAGGTCGACTTTTTCGTAGTAGCTGGCCGCCGGCAGAACCACGTCGGAGTAGAGCGCCGTCGTGTCCATGCGGTAGTTGATGTCGACGATGAGGTCAAGGTCTCGCCACAGCGACGTCTCCAGGATTTCATTCCCCTTGGCCTGGTTCAGGTAGTTGGCGCGCCAGACGATGAAGGCACGCGGTTTGCGCCCGTCCTTGGGCCAGAGCGGCATCCAGCCGTTCTTCACCGATTCGTGCACGTACCACTCGATGGACTTGCCGTTGTAGAGGTGCGGGTCCTTGCTGGCTGAGTGGACGTAGCTCCAAAGCGTCGTATTCTGGAAGCGCTGCTTCTTGAGGCCCTCCGGGAAGGCCAACTCGAAAAAGCCGTGCTCCGGCCAGACACGCTCCTGGCCGACGTAATGGTTGAACCCGCCGCCGTTCTTGCCCACATTGCCGGTGAGGGCGACCAGCAGGATCATCGCCCGGTTGGCGAGGTCGTTGTGGAACCAATGGTTGGTGCCCGCGCCGTGGATGATCATCGCCGGCTTGCGCGTCCCCAGCTCGCGGGCGAAGGCGTGGATTTCGTTGGCTGGCAGGCCGGTGAGCGTCGCCACTTTCTCCAGTGGATAGTCGTTGAGGGTTGCCTTGAGGAGCTCAAACACCGGCGCCACTTCGATTGAGGCCCCGTCGGCCCGTTTCACGCGGAACCGGCCGGTCAGCGCCGGGTCAACTCCGTTGAGGCGGATGGTTTTCTCGGCCGCGCCCATGGAGCCGGGCGCCGGCATGGCGCGCGCGGTGCGCGTGTCCCAAAGATAGAAGACGTCGTCCTTGCCGCCGGCCGCCAGGTCGGATTCGCGCAGGAAGCGCTTGGTGTCCGCCACCACCAGCAACGGCAAGTCGGTCTGTTCCTTGACGTAGGGCGCATCGATCAGGTTCTCGTCAACGAGGATCCTGGCCACGCCCATCGCCAGGGCCGCGTCGGTACCGGGATTGATCTGGAAAAACAAGTCGGCGTGTTGGCAACTGGAGTTGTAATCGGGGGAGATAGCGACGATCTTGGCGCCGTTGTAGCGGGCTTCGAAAGCGAAGTGGGCATCGGGAATGCGCGTCTGCGAGATGTTCGAGCCCCACAGCACGATGTACTTGGAGTTGAACCAGTCGGCGCACTCGCAGGCCTCGGTCTGCACGCCCCAGGTCAGGGGCTCGCCGGGAGGCAGGTCGCAATACCAGTCGTAGAACGAGCACATCACGCCCCCCAGGTAGTGCGCTAGCCGCGAGCCGCCACAGAAACTCACCGGGCTCATCGCCGGGATGACGCTGAAGAAAGTGTTGGTGTCCGGTCCGTGGTGGTAGATGTTGTCGAGCAGCTTCTCGGCCACCAGCGTGAGCGCTTCGTCCCAACTGGCGCGGCGCCACTTGCCCTCGCCGCGGGCGCCGGTGCGAATCAAGGGATAGCGCAGCCGCTGGGGGCTGTAGACGTACTCGACGAAGCAGCCTCCCTTCTGGCAGCCGCGCGGGTTGTAGTCGGGCAGGTCCTGGCTGATGCGCGGGTAGTCGGAGGCCTGCTCCTCGCGCACCATCACGCCGTTGCGCACATAGACGTTCCACGAGCAGGAGCCGGTGCAGTTGGCCGAATGAGTGGAGCGGACGACTTTGTCCCAGGTCCAGATCTTCCGATAGAAGTCTTCCCAGCCCCGATAGGGATACTGCCGCA
>JAXIPK010000093.1:0-1854 GCA_045402975.1 Acidobacteriota bacterium | reverse complement strand
ACGAAGCCCGAAAGATGCAGGAGAGGCTGTCCAGTTTGCAGAAAGGTATCAACGGCGACTTTGCGGGGATCTATGGCGTGGCGGCGATTCCGGCGCGGTATGCGGTGGAGCGGCGCCAATGGAAAGAGGCGGCGGCGCTGGCCGTTCCCGCCGGTGTCTTCCCCGGCGGCGCCAGCTGCTGGGCGGAAGCGACGCTCTACTTCGCGCGCGGGCTGGGGGCAGCGCGGATGGGCGATGCGGCGGGCGCGCGAGAGGCCATCAAGCAACTGGAGCGGTGTCGCGAGGCGCTGGCTCAGGCGAACGACAAGCTGTGGGGCGCGCAAGTGGATGTGCAGCGAAGCGCGGTGGCGGCGTGGCTGGCGCTGGCGGAAGGGAAGAAGGATGAGGCGCTGGCTCAGATGCGGGCCGCGGCCGACCTCGAAGATAGCACCGACAAGTCTCCGACCACTCCGGGCGCGGTGGTTCCGGCGCGTGAGCTGCTGGGCGAGATGCTGCTGGAGCTGAAGCGGCCGGCGGAGGCTGAAGCTGAATTTGAAGCTACGCTGCGGTCGTCGCCCAATCGTTTTCGATCGCTCTACGGCGCCGGGCGCGCCGCCGAGCTAGCGGGGAACCAAAGGAAGGCAGCCGAGTATTACGAGAAGCTAGTTGACGTTTGCCCGGTCTACGACACCGATCGCGCCGAGCTGCAAGAAGCGCGAGCCTTCCTGAGGCGAATCAACGCCACAGAATAGAATCGCCCCGCCGCTCAAACACCAAGTCTCTGCCTGGATCTCCCGGTGGCCGGTGCCACCGGGCTCGGGGATAGGGGGAAGCCGGTCCCTCCGCCGCTCGGGCGCCTCGCAACGTGATTCCTACGCCAGTAAAGCCGCAGGTAGGCCGGCCCGCTGCGCGTGGCAGCCAACCTGGCTACCCGTTTTTGTGTCGGTGGGAGTGTTCGTGGCGGGAAGCGATGAAGCGGTGCTCGCAGTCGGCGCAGCGGAAGGGGCGCTGGCCGATGAGGGGGAGCAGGACGCGCTCGAGGAAGCCGCGGCGATGGGAGCGGTGGACGCGGGCGCTGCCGCATTTGGGGCAGACTTTCTCGCCGCGCTGCAGTGGAGGTTGGTCGGGCATCGGTGAATCCGCAGGCATCCTAGGCAGGGTGGCCGCGCGGGTCAAGGGACACACGGGCTTGCGCTGACAGGGGGAACAACGGCCTATTGCTCTGCACAGGGGCGAGGGGTATCATCGGGCCAGCCTGCCGGGAGAGGGGACACCAAGAATGCGCTACAAGCCGAAAATCCTTGTGGTGGAGACGGACGGGGCGACGCTGCGGCTGTTCGACGCGACGCTGAAAGCCATCGGAGCGGCGCCGCGCTGCGTGGCCAGCGGGCGGCAAGCGTCGGAAGTCATCAACCGGGAGAAGTTCGACGGGGTGTTCCTGGACTGGGACACGCCGGAAGTGGGCGGGGCGGAGCTGACCAAGCGGGTGCGGCTGTCGAAGTCGAACTCGCGCGTGCCCATCGCCATGCTGACCGGCCGGCGCGATACGCGGGCGATTGCGCAAGGGTTCGAGGCCGGGGTGACGTTCTTCCTGCAGAAGCCGGTGGGGGCCAAAGAGCTGACGCGGCTGCTGAACGCCAGCCGGGGCGCGATGCTGGAGGAGCGGCGGCGCTACCAGCGGGTGGCGGTGGAGATGTCCATCCTCTGCGACTGGGAGAAGAAGCAGTTGAAGGGGCAGGGGGTGAACCTGAGCAGCATGGGGGTGCTGGCGACGATGAGCCCGCGGCCGGGCGTGGGCGCGGCGGTGGAGGTGGAGTTCACGCTGCCGAACTCGCGCCAGACGGTGATGCTGAAGGGAACCGTGGTGCGCCACGG
>JAXIPK010000024.1:0-2718 GCA_045402975.1 Acidobacteriota bacterium | reverse complement strand
ATCTATGAACGGGATTGGTGTGCTCTGCCGGCCGACTCCGAGCAACTGCCCCCTGCCGGCCGAATTCGGTGGCGGCAACCTGACCGACCTGGAAGGCTCCTCCGGCCAGCGGCAGGACCTGCTCACTCCGCTTATCCGTCTGGACTACAAGATCACCCCCGACAACACCGGCACCACCCGGTTTAACTACACCCAGAACCAGACCGATGGCTTCACCGGCTTTGCCGGCAGCCAGACCTTCGTGCTGGGGCGCGTGGGGAACAACTTCGAGAACTTCGTCAATGAAGGCTGGTCGCTCGCCCAATCGGTGACCTCTGTCATCAGCCCCCTCAGCGTGAATGAATTCCGCGTGAGCTACTCGCAGGAGAAGCGGCCCCGCCGGACTCGCGAGCCTCTGTACACCCAGGAAACCCTCATCGGCGACGGCACCGGCAACTTCGGCCCCGTCTTCTTTCTCCCCATCGATAGCGAGCACAAGCGCTGGCAGTTCCTCGACAACTTCAGCCACACCTTCGGCAAGCACGACTTGAAGCTGGGCGTGGATGCCAACTCCAACGCCACCAACCAGGTCTTCATCGGCTTTGCCGGCGGCCAATACAACTTCGCCAGCCTGACGGACTGGAACAATCGGACCCCGCTGTTCTTGCTCCAGCGCATCGGCCTGAACGGCTTGACTGCAACCGAGTCGGGTTCACTGTCCGACTTCTGGCAGCACGAGCTTTCCTTCTACGTCCAGGACAACTGGCGCATCCACCCCCGCGTCACCCTGAACCTGGGCCTGCGCTGGGACGGCATCTGGAATCCCAAGTCCGATTTCGGCCTTCCGCCGGCCATGCTGCCCGTGGGCCGACCCCACATCAGCGGCACCAGCGCCTCGGTGGATTTGGCGCCAGCCTCCGCCAACGTCCCCAATGACTTCAACAACTGGGCGCCGCGCCTGGGCGTCGCCTGGGACGTTACCGGCAAGGGCAAGACCATTATCCGCGGCGGCACCGGGCTCTACTACGCCGCTTCCCCCACCATCTTTTTCGCCGGCGCACTGGCCGGACCCGGCCTGCGCGGCGCGGTGGCCTTCGTTCCCTTCTTTGGCTCGCCCGTGGATCTCCTCGGCTGCGGCCTCTCCTACCCGGACCTGCTGCCTTCCACCGGCGCGCCTTGCATTTCGCTGGGCCCGCAGAGCATTGACTACATCGACCCGGAGTTTGAGAGTGCCCGGGTGTGGAACATCCAGGCGGGCATCGAACAGGAAATCGTGCCCGACCTCAGCTTCTCGGCTACCTACACCCACAATCGCTCGGAGAACCTCCGTACCGGCGGCTTCTTCAGCACGCCCTGGGACCGCAACCTCGACCCCGCAGGGGTCATCCTCAACTCTATCGGCCAATCCACCACCGACGGCCTGAACCCAACCTTCAACCTCCCGCGCCTGGCGGCCAACATTGACAACGCCAACGCCGTGGCCAGCTTCGGGAAGGCGCGCTACCACGCTTTGATCTTCCAGCTGAAGAAGACCTACTCGCACCGACATCAGCTCGGCATGAACTACGTGGTCTCCACCAACAAGGACAACTCCAGCAGCGACCGCGACACCGACGCCTTCAATGGGCCCTCCGACCCCTTCAACTCCCTGGCGCTGGACTACGGCCGCAGCCAGCTCGACATCCGCCACCGTTTCACCTTCTATACCTACATCCTGCTCCCCTGGGACATCGAATTCAGCAACGTCGTCAGTGCCCGCACCGGCCGGGCTTTCCCCGTCTGGGGCAATACCTGCTCCGACCCCGGCGTCGTAGCCCCCTTCGGTCTCGAGGGCACGGGGTCACCGTTCCACTACCGCAATTCGTTCCAGTGCTCCAACAACTTTGACCAGACCCGGCCGGTGGGCGGCGGCAACGAAGTGCTGGCCCGCTATCCCACCCGCAACAATGCCTTCTTCAACTGGGATTTTCGCATTGGACGCGAGTTCCCGCTGGGCAGCGAGAAGGTCAAGCTCCGCGCCACCTTCGAGGTCTTCGACCTCTTCGACCACAAGAATTTCTTCACCAACCCCACCGCCGGACGCAATGCCATCCTGGGTGACTCCGACTTCCGGCAGCGGGACCAGTTCCAAACCACTCGCACCGCTCAGTTCGGGCTGAAGATTCTCTTCTAGCTCGACAAGCAAAGATTCGTTTCCAAACCCGCTTGCCCCGCAAGGGGCGGCGGGTTTATTTTTGACCCGCCGTGCTTTCCTCCATTCTGCTGGTCTTCTGGCTGCTGCAGTCTCCCGCTGCGCCCACGAGTTCTTTCTCGGAGCTAGTGGAGCGCGGAAAATCCGCGCTGGCCCAGAATCAACTGGAGACGGCTGAGGCCGCCTTCCAGGAAGCCGCGCGGCTCCACCCCGCCGATGCCGCGGTTCACTACCAACTGGGCGAGGTTCTGGCCCGCCGCGGAAGGCCGGCCGACGCCATCGCACAGTTCCGGATGGCCATCGAGCTGGCGCCGGCCGAGCCGCAGTCCTACTTCCGCCTGGCCGTGCTCCAGGCGCAACTGAAGCGGCCTCACGACGCTCAAGAGACCTTGACCCCGTTGCTCCGGCTGCGGCCCGATTACGCGGACACCTATCTCCTGCTCGGCCGCATCGCCGAAGAGGAAGGCGATCACGCCCGCGCCGAGCAACACCTCCGCCAGTTCGTGCGTCTGCAGCCCGCTGACCTGACCGGCCGCGGGGAGCTGGGC
>JAXIPK010000208.1:0-3715 GCA_045402975.1 Acidobacteriota bacterium | reverse complement strand
GGGGCCTATGGATCGGCTTCGACGTGCTCTGCGGCGTCGGTCTGGCCGCCGGCGGCTTCACCCTCGCCGCCATCGTGCACATCTTCAACATCGAGCGCTACAAGCCCATCCTGCGCGCCACCATCCTCACCGCCTTCCTCGGTTACCTGCTGGTGATTGTGGCGCTGCTGTTCGACCTCGGGCGCCCCTACCGCATCTGGCACGCCCTCGTCATGTGGAACCCGCACTCGGTGATGTTTGAAGTGGCCTGGTGCGTGATGCTCTATACGATGGTGCTGGCGCTGGAGTTCGCGCCGACCGTCTTCGAGCGCTTCCGCTGGCAGGCGCCGCTGCGCTGGCTGCGCGCCGTCTCCATCCCGCTGGTCATCGCCGGCGTCATCCTCTCCACGCTCCACCAATCGTCGCTCGGCAGCCTTTACCTCATCGTTCCCAACAAGCTTTACCCGCTCTGGTACACGCCGCTGCTGCCGCTCTTCTTCTTCCTTTCGGCGATGTGCGTGGGCTTCGCCATGACCATCTTCGAAAGCTGGCACAGCAGCCGCGCCTTCGGGCGGCAGTTGGAGGTGCCGCTGCTGGCCAGCATGGCCCGGGTGCTGGCCGTGCTGCTGAGCTCTTACCTGCTGCTGCGCTTTGTGGACTTGCGCCACCGCGGCGTGCTCGACCTGGTCATCGTGCCGCGGGTCGAGACCTGGCTCTTCTGGCTGGAAATTGCGCTGATGCTTATCCCCGCGCTCCTGCTCTTCCGCCGCGCCGTGCGGTTGAACCCGGGCGCGCTCTACGCCTGCGCGGTGATGGTGCTCTTCGGCTTCGTCGCCAACCGGCTCAACGTCAGCATCACCGGCATGGAAGCTGGCTCCGGCACCAGCTACCTGCCCAAGTGGACTGAAGTGATGGTCACGCTGGCCATCATCGCCACCGGCTTCGCCATCTTCCGCTTCACCGCGAAATATTTCCCCGTGTTCCCCGAGCAGGCGCCGCGAGCGGCTCTAGCTCCGGCGGCGGGCGACGACTGAGGCCGTCATGTGGAGCCGACCACTGCGCGCGGGGTTAGCAGTAAAACTCGCCGTCTGCTTGGTGGCGAGCACCGGCGCGCTGTTCGCGCTCTTTGGCTACTGGAACCTGCGCTTGCAGAAGCAGCACTCCGAGGAAACCGTGCTGCAGAGCGCCGACCGCATCAGCGACGTCATCCGCCGCAGCACCCACTACCAGATGCTGCGCAACGACCGCGAAGCGCTCTACGAAAGCATCCGCACCATCGGCACCGAGCCCGGCATCCGCCGCGTCCGCATCTTCAACGAGGAAGGGCGCATCAGTTTTTCCACCGATCCGGCCGAGCTCAATCAAATGGTCGACAAGCAGGCTGAGGCCTGCTACGCCTGCCACACCCAGGAAGCTCCGCTCGAGCGCCTCGACCGTCCCGACCGCGCCCGCATCTTCACCGACGCGGCCGGCCGCCGCACCCTGGGACTCATCCGCCCCATTGAGAACGAGCCTGCCTGCGCCAACGCGGCCTGCCATGCGCATCCCGCTGAGCGCCGCATCCTGGGCGTGATTGACACCGATCTTTCGCTCGACACCGTGGACGCGCAACTGGCCGAGCGCCAGGCGCAACTGGTGCGCTTCACGCTGCTGGCCATGGTGCTGGCGTCGCTGGTCAGCGTGCTCTTCGTGTGGATCGTCGTCCACCGGCCGGTGAAGGAGCTCAAAGCCGGCACGCAGGCGATGGCCGCCGGCAACCTCGAGCACCGTCTGCGGGTGCGCAGCGGCGACGAGCTGGGCGAGCTCGCGGCCTCCTTCAACCAGATGGCTGCCGACCTGGCCCGCGCCCGCGGGGAGCTCACCGACTGGGCGCGCACTCTCGAAGAACGCGTCGAGCAGAAAACCGCCGAGCTCCAGCAGGCCCAGGAGCATTTGGTGCGGAGCGAAAAAATGGTGGCGCTAGGCAAGCTCGCCGCCACCATCGCCCACGAGGTCAACAACCCGCTGGCCGGCATCCTGACCTATGCCCGGCTGTGCTTGAAGCAGCTCGACCGCGCCGAGCTGAGCCCGGAGGCGCGCGCCGAAGTCGTGGAGCAACTGCGCATCATCGAGCGCGAAAGCCGCCGCTGCGGGGAAATCATGCGCAACCTGCTGAGCTTCGCCCGCCAAGCGCCGCCGCACCGGCAGCCCAGCGAATTGAACGCTCTGGTCGAGCGCACTCTCACCCTGGTACGCCACGAGCTGGAGCTGCGCGGCATCGAGCTGGACGCGCGCCTGGCGCCGGAGCTCCCGCCGCTTTCCTGCGACCCCGGACAGGTGCAGCAGGTTTTGCTGGCTTTGATGGTCAACGCTTGCGACGCCATGCCGCGCGGCGGACGCTTGTGGGTGGAAAGCGGCCGGCTGGGCTATGAGCTCGAAGTCCACATCCGCGACAACGGTCCGGGGATTCCGCCCGACGCCCTGCCGCACATCTTCGAGCCTTTCTACACGACCAAGGAAGACCTGCACCGCACCGGACTGGGGCTGGCGGTGGCGCGCAGCATCATCGAGCAGCACGGCGGCGCCATCGGGGTCGAGTCCGCGCCGGGCGTGGGCACCGAGTTTGTTGTCCGGCTGCCGCTCAACGGCGCCGCCGAGCCGGCGGGCGTTGCCGCCGGAGCACGAGGAGAAAAGACATGAACAGCGTCGCGAACGAAACCCTCAAAGCCAAGGCGCGCATCCTGATTGTGGACGACGAGCTGGTGGTGCGCGACTCGCTGGGCAAGTGGTTCGTCACCGAGGGCTACCAGGTGGAGACGGTCGCCGGCGCCCGCGAGGCGCTCGAGGCCATCACCCGCCAGGACTTTGCCCTGGCGCTGCTCGACATCAAGATGCCGGGCATGGACGGGATGGAGCTGCAGCAGCGGCTCCACGAGGCCGACCCCAGCCTGCTGGTCATCATCATGACCGGCTATGCTTCGGTGGAGACCGCGGTGCAGGCGCTCAAGCGCGGCGCCTACGACTACATCACCAAACCCTTCGACCCCGACGAGCTGGTGCACCTGGTTTCCAAAGCCCTCGAGCACCGCCAGGCCAAGCACGAAGTGGCGCGGCTGCAGGAAAGCCTGCAGGAGATTTTCCCGCGCACCGAGCTGGTCGGCCAGAGCCCGGCGATGAAGCGCGTCTACGAGTTGGTGGAGATGGTGGCGCCTACCGACGCCACCGCGCTCATCACCGGCGAAAGCGGCACCGGCAAGGAGCTGGTGGCGCGCGCCATCCACGCCTCGAGTCCCCGTCGCTACATGCCGCTGGTGGTCATCCATTGCGGCGCGCTGACCGAGACGCTGCTCGAAAGCGAGCTCTTCGGCCACGAGCGCGGCGCCTTCACCGGTGCCCAGTACCGCAAGAAGGGCAAGTTCGAGGTCGCCGACGGCGGCACCATCTTCCTCGATGAAATCGGCGACATCAGCCTGAAGACCCAGACCGACCTGCTGCGCGTGCTGCAAGAGAAAGAAATCGTGCGCGTAGGCGGGACGCAGTCCATCCCGGTGGACTTCCGCTGCGTGGCGGCCACCAACCGGGACCTGGCGGCCATGGTCAAGGAAGGCACCTTCCGGCCGGACCTCTACTACCGCCTGAACGTGTTTACCATCCACCTGCCGCCGCTGCGCGAGCGGCGGGAAGACATCCCGCTGCTCGTCGAACACTTCCTCAGCAAGCACGCCACGGCGATGAACAAGCCGGTGCCACGAGTCTC
>JAXIPK010000306.1:0-4173 GCA_045402975.1 Acidobacteriota bacterium | reverse complement strand
CAAACTCAAGCCCAAGCTGTGGGGCGGGGTCTTGGTGATGAGCTTGTGGAGTTGCTGCATCTCGTTCCGCCGCGGCTCGGGCAAACTCTCGATGTATTCTTTCGGCGTCTTCGCGGTCGTTTTCCCCAGCATGATTTTTCTCCCTCTGCCTTCTCTGCGTCTCTGCGGTGATGCTATTCGCCGAGATTCTACCGCACCCGGCAACTGGCGCAAGCTCGCAGGCGAGGCTATAATGCCTTTGGCCGCTCGTTCGCCGAAGTTTTCCGCGGAGGGGTGCTGGAGTGGCCGAACAGAGCTGCCTGCTAAGCAGTTGCACTGGCAAAACCGGTGCCGAGGGTTCGAATCCCTCCCCCTCCGCCACTCTCCAACTTCATGCCAGCCTACTTACTGGCTGACTTTCCCAGTTGGTCGAGAGCGCGGCGGATAGTGCGCGCCAGCGCTTCGGCATCACCCGTGCCCTGATAATGCAGGAACATGATTTGCGGCTGCTCGCCCAGCATATGGTTGTGCAGCGCCACCACTTCGATGCCGCCGGCGCGCAGCGCGTCAATCACCTGGTTCACTTCCGAGCCCAGCATCACCGTGTCGCCCATGACCATGTACTTCCCGTCCGGCATCTTCGTGAACGCCGCCCACGACGCCAGCCCCATCCCCACCGGCACCGGCGCTCCGTGCATCGTTACCTTCGGGTCACTACGCGGGAACGTAACCTTGTAGACCCCATCAGCCGAGAGGTCGCCTTTCTTCCCCAGAATCGTCGCCACCGCACCCCACGGCACCTCGCCCTTCGGCTCCGGCGCCGCCACCACAGGAATGACCAAACAGAGAATCAAAGCCGCAAGATGAATGTTTCGTCGCATGGATCACCTCCTGCTACTGGATGGATTCTCGAAGAGGCCTTCCAGGATGTCCGAGGCGCGCGCGAGAAGCGCGCGGGTGCGAGAGTCGAGGCGGCGAAGGCGCGCGGCCAGCAGTTCAATCCGACGGCGGCGCCCGGCCTGCATCACTCGGATTCCTTTTGCGGTGGGGCGGACTCGAACGACACGGCGGTCCGCCACGTCACGCTCGCGGCGCACCAGGCCGGAGCGCTCGAGCCCGGCGACGATGCGCGTCATCGTCGGCGGCTTTACTTGCTCGGCGCGGGCCAGCTCGCCCAGTGTGCGCGGGCCGGCAAAAACAACAACGGAGAGCGCCGAAAGCTGCGCCGGGCCTATCCCGCTCGCCGTGTCCGCTCTGCGGAGCCGTCGCAGTAGATGAATGGCGGCAGAGTGGAGACGGTCGGCGGTCTCCCAGCTCTTCCCCCGGCGGCGGGTGCCGCCGGGCTCGGGGGGTCGGGGCAAGGACGCGGAAACCCTCGTCCAGCCCGTCCTGGCCTTCCCTCTTGACAGGCGCGCCATGGCCCAAGTATAGTTACTTAGCATAGCTAAGTAAATAGGTTTCTAGGAGAAGCTCTCATGCACGCCAGCGTCCCGGTTCAGCTCTCGCAGATCGGCCAGATCGCCATCACCGTGCGCGACCTCCCGAGCATGGTTGCTTTCTACCGCGACACGCTGGGGATGAAGTTTCTTTTCGAAGCCCCGCCCAAGATGGCCTTCTTCGATTGTGGCGGCGTCCGCCTGCTGCTCGGTCAGGAGGACAAGGCCAACCCCGCCCATCCGGCTTCCATTCTCTACTACAGGGTGGCGGACATTCAGGCCGCCTTCGACACGCTGGTGGCGCGCGGCGTTCCTGTGGCGGAGAAGCCCGCGCTGGTCGCCAAGATGCCGGATCACGACCTGTGGCTGGCGTTGTTGCGTGACCCCGAAGGAAACGCCTTTGCGCTGATGAGTGAAGTGGCTCGACCAGCATAGCCCAACCGACCGAGCCGGGTGGCACCCGCCACCCGGATTCCGGCGGCAGGTGCCGCCGGGCTCGGGGGATGGGTTGGCCGTCTTGCTCAGAGGAAAAGCAGGTCCCTCGACTCCGCTCGGGATGACAACGTTGGGACTAGGCGGTTGACCTTCGACCTTTCGACTCTTCGACTTTCCTAATACGCCCAGCGGAGGAGCATGCCGCCGGTGGTGTAGCCGGCGCCGACGGCGAGCAGCATCACCAGGTTGCCTTTCTTTAGCCGGCCGCAGTGGAGCGCGTCGGCCAAGGCGAGCGGAATCGTCCCCGCGGTGGTATTGCCGTACTTGGAAATGTTGATGACGATGCGCTCGTCGGGCAGCCCCAGGCGCTCCTGGGTGGCGCGGATGATGCGCTCGTTGGCCTGATGCGGGACGAGCAGGTCGAGATCGCTCGACTTGAACCCGTTGCGTGAGAGCAACAGCTCCGGCACCTCGCACATCCGCCGCACCGCGTACTTGAAGACCTGGCGGCCGTCCTGGTGGACGTAGTGCATTTTCTTGTCCACGGTTTCGTGGGTGGGCGGGTTCAGGCTGCCGCCGCCGGGCATGTAGAGGTTGCAGCCGCCTGCGCCGTCAATGTCGTTGTGAAAATCAATCACGCCGTCTTCGCCGGCCTCGCAGGGCTCGACCAGTGCCGCGCCGGCGCCGTCGCCGAAGAGCACGCAGGTGGCGCGGTCCTCGGAGTTGAGGATGGACGTCATGGTGTCGGAGCCGATGGCCAGGGCTTTCTTGTGGGTGCCCGCGCCGACGAACTGCGCCGCCACGGTCATGGCGTAGACAAAGCCGGAGCAGGCGGCGATGAGGTCGAACCCCCAGGCGCGCTTGGCGCCGAGGTTGTTCTGCACCAGGCAGGCGGTGGAAGGAAAGAACATGTCGGGGGTGACCGTGGCCAGGACGATGAGGTCGATTTCTTCCGGCGCGACTTTCTTCTGTTCGAGCAGTTTGCGCGCCGCTTCCGTGGCCATGTGGGAAGTGGCCATGCCTTTGTCGACGATGTGGCGCTCGCGGATGCCGGTGCGCTCGACAATCCAGTCGCTTGAGGTGTTGACCATCTTCTCAAAGTCGGCGTTGGTCAGCACCCGCGGCGGCACGTAGCCCGCTACCCCGGTGATCTTGGCCGCAATCCTCGGCATCTACTCTCCTTCCGATTTGAAGGGGCCCCGACGAAGAGGGCGATTCTAGGGGCCACCGGCAACAATTGCAACCCTAGGCTTCCTCGATGGAGTGGGACCACTCGATGGCGGCGGTGTGGGCGAGGGTGGCGGCCACGGAGCAGTACTTGGTGCGCGAAAGCTCGATGGCTTGCTCGACCCCGCGCCGGTCAATTCCCTTCCCCACCACGCGGAAGTGAATCCTGATCTTCGTCCACACCATGGGGGGCTCGGGGGCGCGCTCGCCGGAGAGCTCGATGAAGAGTCCGGTGAGTGCCTGGCGCTTTTTCTTCAGAATGCTGACCACGTCGGAGCCGGAGCAGCCGCCCAGCGCCACCAGCAAGAGCTCCATCGGCCCGGGACCGGTGTTGCGCTGGCGGTCGGCGTCCATCACCAGGGCGTGCCCGCTCGGGCCCACGGAAACGAACTGTTCGTGCTCCACCCACCGGACGCTTCCTTGGTACATGATTACTCCCTCAGGGGCTTCCCTCGCTTCGCTCGGGATCTCCGCTTGGCTTGCGCCTCGCTCCGAAAAGCCCCGGCTGGATTAGCTTTGGTTGCGGCACGGCTAAAGCCGTGCCCTCCCAATGATTCTAGCTCTGGCGGGCGCGGGGGAGCTCCTCGCGCGATTCCACCTGGGCCTTGATGACTTCGGCAAAAACCTCTACCAGCTCGGGGTCGAACTGTGTACCAGCGCAGCGGCGCAGCTCGTCGATTCCCTCCAGCCGGGTGCGGGCGCGCTTGTAGGTGCGCTCGCTCACCATGGTGTCGAAGGCGTCGGCGATGCCGATGAGGCGCGAGACCATCGGAATGGCGGCGCCCGCCAGCCCGTCGGGATAGCCAGAGCCGTCCCAATACTCGTGGTGGTGGCGCACAATCTTCTGGATGTTCTTCAGCGCCCGCAGCGGCTCGAGAATCTTGGCGCCCAGCACCGAGTGCTCCTTCATGATTTCGAACTCTTCCGAGTCGAGCGGGCCGGGCTTGTTGAGGATGCGCTCGGGGATGCCGATCTTGCCGACGTCATGGAGCAGGGCGGCTTGGCGAATCTCTTCCACCTCGTGCTCGGGCAGGTTCTTGCGCTGGGCCACCGACACGCAGTAGCGGGCGACGTTCTGGGAATGGCCCTGGGTGTA
>JAXIPK010000186.1:0-6128 GCA_045402975.1 Acidobacteriota bacterium | reverse complement strand
TCCCCATCGAGAAGCTGAGCGAGCGGCAGTGGGACGAGATGATGGCGACGAATCTGAAGTCGGTCTACTCGGTCATCCACTACGCCGTGCCGGTGATGAAGAAGCAGGGAAACGGACGCATCATTGCGCTCTCGTCCACCGCCGGGCAGCGGGGCGAGGCGTTTCATGCTCACTACGCGGCCAGCAAGGGCGCCGTCATCAGCATGGTCAAAGGGCTTTCGACTGAACTGGCGCCGCATCACATCCTGGTCAACTGCGTGGCGCCGGGCGGGGTGGATACGGACATGTCGTGGCCGGTGCTGAAGAAACCGAAGCTGCGGAAGTGGGTGTACAGGCAGATTCCGCTGGGTCGGGTGGCGACGCCGGAAGAGGTCGCCGGACCGATCCTGTTTTTGGCGTCCGACCTGGCAACGTTTATGACGGGTGAGATCGTCAATGTAAACGGGGGCGCGGTTCTGGTAGGGTAGGGTCCATGCGACGAACGACCATGATTCTGTGTGCGCTGGTGCTCCTGGGAGCGGTGTCCGTGTGTTCCCAAGAGCGGGCGCTGGCGCCGGGCGAGGGAAAAGCCAAGGAGATCCTCGACCGCACCATCCAGGCACTGGGCGGGGCAGCCTACCTGGGCGTGCGCGACACGGTGCGGCACGGGCGGCTCTACAGCTTCGACCGCGGCGAGCTGGCGAGCCCGGGCGACCGCTTCATCGACTACGTCAAGTTCCCGGGCAAGGAGCGGCTGGAGCTGGGCAAGAAAGGCAAAATCGTCTATGTGAACGATAACGACAAGGGATGGGAGCTCGACCGCCAAGGCGTGCGCGAGTCGACACCGGAAAGCATCGACACTTTCCAGGAGAGCCTGCGGCACGACTACGAGTACGTGCTGCGCTTCCGGTTGCAGCAGGAGAAAATCCAGCTCTACTACGAGGGCACCGAGTTTGTCGACAACCGCCAGGTACACATCGTCGAGCTGGTGGACGACCGCAACGAGAGCCTGAAGTTCTACATCGACGCCCGCAACTATCTGCCGCTGCAGATGCGCTGGCGGCAGAAGGACGTGCTGACCGGCGACTACCTGGACGTGGTGGAGTCGTACGGGAAGTGGATCAGTGTCCAGGGCATCATGACGCCGATGTCGGTGAGCCGTGAGCGGGGCGGGCGGCGCTACTTCGAAGCCTACTTCACCCAGGTGCAATACAACCTCGGTGTCGATGACTCGCTGTTCACGCCGGGGTCGCTGGAAGAGCGGTGGAAGAAGGTCAAGTAAGCTCCGCGTGGTAGAATTCCGAGGGAGATCTCCTACATGAGAGCTGAGCGGCTTCGCCGGGAGAAAGTGCGCGCCACAACCGTGCTCTGCGTGCGTCGCGGCGATAAGGTGGTGTTCGCCGGCGACGGTCAGGTGAGCGTGGGGAACACCGTTGTGAAGGCGAAGGCGCGCAAGATCCGTCGGCTGTATAACGACAAGGTGCTGGCCGGATTTGCCGGCTCGACCGCGGACGCGCTCTCGCTCTTCGGGCGCTTCGAAGGCAAGTTGCAGGAACATGCCGGCAATCTGAGCCGGGCGGCGGTGGAGCTGGCCAAGGAGTGGCGCACCGATCGCATCCTGCGCCACCTGGATGCGCTGCTGCTGGTCGCCGATGAGAAAGCCACCTACCTGCTCAGCGGCACCGGCGACATCATCGAGCCCGACGACGGCGTGGCGGCCATCGGGTCGGGCGGGCCGTTTGCCCTGGCGGCGGCGCGGGCGCTGATCAACCACACCAAACTCACGCCGCGCGAGATTGCCGAGCAGGCGATGCAGATTGCCGCCGACATCTGCGTTTTCACCAACAACAACTTCATGTTCGAAGAGCTTTAGGGAGTCCGCATGCGCGAGCGCGGCGCCAGCTTCATCACGCTCATCATCGTCGTCGTCGTTATGTTGGTGGTGACGATGTTTGCGCTGAAAATGTATCAGCGCTCGGCGCCGCCGCCGATGGCGGGCCGGGCGGGGCAGCCGGCGCGCGCCCTGCTGGACAACGTCGAGCTGACCATTGAAGGAATGAGCTCGGACACCGACGCGCTGCAGGTAAGCGAAGCCATCCGGCGGCTGCCGGGCGTGGCCAGTGTGAGCGCGGACTATTCGACCGGGAAAGCGCGAGTGGGTTACAACCCGCAGCAGGCGCAGCCGGCCGACTTCGTCGCCGCGATCGAGAAGCTGGGCTTCCGGGCGCGCTACTAGTGCACTAGCGCCCCCGCGAAGCCGCGGCTATAATCGTTTGAGTCGCGGCAGCGACCGCAATCGGACTGAAACCAACGATGGCAATCTATCTTCCCGGCGCAATTCGAAAAGAAGACGAGCCGCTCGAGCCGCAGCCCGCGCCGTTCAACGAGCTGACCCCCCGGCAGATCGTCACCGAGCTCGACAAGTACATCGTGGGCCAGCACGCGGCCAAGCGCTCGGTGGCCATCGCCTTGCGGAACCGCATCCGCCGGCAGAAGCTGCCGCCGGAGATGGCCGAAGAAGTCCTCCCCAAGAACATTCTAATGATCGGGCCGACGGGCGTCGGCAAGACGGAGATTGCGCGGCGGCTGGCACGGCTGGCCAACGCCCCGTTCCTGAAGGTGGAGGCGTCGAAGTACACCGAAGTAGGCTACGTGGGCCGCGACGTCGAGTCGATGATCCGCGACCTGGCCGATGTTTCCATCGACATGGTGCGCGAGGAGAAGATGGAGGAGGTGGCCGAGCGCGCCGAGATGAACGCCGAGGAGCGCCTGCTTGATCTGCTGCTGCCGTCGCCGCCTCCCGCCCCCCCGGGCGCGCCGGAAGAGGCCGCGGCGCGTCAGGAGAACTACCAGAAGACGCGCGAGAAGCTGCGGGGCCAACTGCGCGAGGGGCGGCTGGACGACAAGATGGTGGAGATCGAGGTTCGCGAGCGCAGCTTCCCAGCCTTCGAGATTGTTTCTTCCAGCGGCGTGGAAGAGATGGACATCCACGTCAAGGACATGCTGTCGGGCTTCTTCGGGCAGCAGAAAAAGAAGCGCAAGATGAAGGTGGCGGAGGCGTGGGACTATCTGGTGCAGGAAGAAGAAAGCCGGCTGGTGGATATGGACCTGGTCACGCGCACCGCGATCGAGCGGGTGGAGCAGGGCGGAATTATTTTCATTGATGAGATCGACAAGATTTCCGGGCGCGAGGGCGGGCACGGACCGGACGTGAGCCGCGAAGGTGTGCAGCGGGACATCCTGCCCATCGTCGAGGGCACAACGGTGAACACGCGCTACGGGATGGTGCGCACCGACCACATCCTGTTCGTGGCTGCGGGCGCGTTCCACGTATCGAAGCCCTCGGACATGATTCCCGAGCTGCAGGGGCGGTTTCCGATTCGAGTCGAGCTGCAGTCGCTGACGGTGGAGGATTTCGTCCGCATCCTGCAGGAGCCCAAGAACGCGCTCATCCGGCAGTACACGGCGCTGCTGGAGACCGAGGGCGTGCGGCTAGAGTTCACCGAGGAGGCCATCAGCGAGATCGCCCGTTTCGCCTACCTGGTGAACACCCAGACGGAAAACATCGGCGCGCGGCGCCTGTTCACGGTGATGGAGAAGCTGCTGGACGAAATCTCGTTCGAAGCGCCCGACCTGCGCAATAAAGAGATAACGATTGACGCCGACTACGTGCGCAAGATGTTGGCGGAGATTGCCAAGAACCAGGACCTGAGCCGATACATACTCTAGAGACTTGCTGGAGACTCGACGCTAGAGAGTGTCTTCCTCCCGCACTTCCGCAAGGAATGGTTCCGTTCGACTCGTCGCTATTCTTCTTTCCAGCCTTGCCGTCCTCATTGCCTGCGGGGTGCCGGGGCCGCCGGTGCCGCCGATCGCGAAGGTGCCGCAAGCGCCGAGTGGGCTGACGGCGCGGCAGTTGGGCGAACGGGTGCAATTGCGCTGGACGCTGCCGCGGCTGAACACCGACGGCACACGGCTCGATGCGCCGCCGAAGATCGAAATCCTACGAACGTTTGTGACGGGCGGGTTGCCCTCGCCCGAGGCTTTTGCCGCCGAGGCCAAGGTCGTCTACAGATTGCCGGGGCAGGTAGTGAGCAGTTTCTTGAGCGGCGACATCGTCGCCTTCCCCGATGTGCTCAACCCCGGGCTGCTGCGGGAGCAGTCGGGGCGGATGGCGGTGTACGCGGTGCGGGCCACGAGCGAGAAGGGTGAGTCGGTGGGAATGTCGAACCTGGCCGGGCTCAAAGTGTATCCAGTGGCCACGCCGATCGCCCTCATTCGGACGAAGGTGACGGAGCGAGCCATCGAGTTGCGCTGGGAGGCCCCGACACGAACCACGAGTGGAACGGCGCTCGAGGGCATCGCGGGCTACCAGGTTTATCGCAGCGAGACCGGCGGGCCGGGGAGTTTTGTGCTGCACGGCACGGCCGCGGCCGCAGTCTATGAAGACACGCAGTTCCGCTTCGGGCAGAAGTACTTCTACTTCGTGCGCACGCTGGCGCCGTACGGCGCGGACTCAGTGGAGAGCGACAGCTCGGCGATCGCAGAGGTTTTCGCGCGCGATCTGTTCCCGCCGCCGGTGCCGGCGAACGTCATCGTGGTGGCTGGCGCGGCTCGAGTGGATTTGACGTGGGATGCCAGCCCGACGGCCGACCTGGCGGGCTACTTCGTCTATCGCAGCGTCGAAGCAGGGAAGGGCTACCAGCGAGTGGCGCCGGAGGCGCTGCGGGTGCTGAGCTTCGCGGATACCAGCGTGAAAGCGGGCACGCGTTACTATTACGTGGTGACGGCGGTGGACGCTGAGGGCAACGAGAGCGCGTTCTCGCAGGAAGTTGCGGCGACGCCGCTTCTGCCGGAGCAATGATGGAACAGTTCTGCCGATTTGAGACGGGCGGCGGGCCGCGGTATGGGGTCGTGCGCGGCAAGCAGGTCGAGGAGTTGTCGGGCGCGCCCTGGGTTGGCGGCAGAGCAACAGGAAAACTCCACGAGCTGAGTAAGGTGAGGCTGCTGGCGCCGAGTGAGCCCACCAAGATTGTTTGCATTGGAAGGAACTATCGGGAGCACGCGGCAGAGCTGGGCAATGAGCCGCCGAAGGAACCCCTCATTTTTCTGAAGCCGCCGTCGGCGGTTATTGCTCCGGAAGAGCCCATCGTATGCCCGGCGGTTTCGAAGCGTGTGGATCACGAGGGCGAACTGGCGGTGGTGATGGGGAAGCGTTGCCAGCGGCTGAAGCCCGGCGACAATCCGCTCGACTATGTGTTTGGCTACACCTGCGTCAACGACGTGACGGCGCGCGACCTGCAGAAGGCCGACGTGCAGTTCACGCGGGGCAAGGGCTTCGATACCTTCTGCCCGATGGGGCCGATGGTGGTGCGCGGAATCGAGGCGGGCGACCTGTCGCTTGAAACCTACGTCAACGGCGAGCGGCGGCAGGCGGCCCGCACGAGCGAAATGATTTTCGGGCTCGATGCTATAATACGCTTCATCGCGGACGTGATGACGCTGGAGCCGGGCGACGTGATTGCCACCGGAACGCCGTCGGGCGTGGGCCCGCTGAAGGCGGGCGATGTGGTGGAAGTCGTGATTGAAGGCATCGGGCAGTTGCGGAATCCAGTCGTGGCGGCAGGCTAGGAGGATGGAGCCATGAAGTTTTTCCTCGACACGGGGAATGTGGAAGAGGTGCGCCGGGCGGCGGCGCTGGGGGTGCTCGACGGGGTGACGACCAACCCGACGCTGCTGGCCAAGGAAGGGAAGCCCTTCCGCGAAGCGCTGCTGGAGATGTGCGGGCTGGTGGACATCGTCAACGGCGAAGTGGTGGCGACCGACGCCGAGGGGATGATCGCTGAGGGGAGAGAGATTGCCGCGCTGCACCCGAACATCGTGGTCAAGATCCCCATGACGACCGAAGGCTTCAAGGCCATTCGAGTCCTGCGCGGCGAGGGGATCCGCATCAACGTGACGCTGGTGTTCAGCGCCGCCCAGGCGCTGCTGGTGGCGAAGGCCGGCGCGTACTTCGTCAGCCCGTTTCTGGGGCGGCTGGACGACATCGGCAACGACGGGATGCGGTTGCTGCGGGAGATTGTTGAAATCTACCGACAGTACAGCTTTGAGACCCAGGTGCTGGCCGCCAGCCTGCGGCACCCGATTCA
>JAXIPK010000334.1:0-5953 GCA_045402975.1 Acidobacteriota bacterium | reverse complement strand
GAGCTGACTCATGCGCCGGCAGCGCCAGAATCACGGCATCGGCCTCCAGCGGCTCGCCGACTTCCAGCCGAATCCGGTAGTGCGAGCTGGGCGACGCGGGCACTTCCAGCGCGGCCACCGGCCGGCCGAGCCGGATGCGCGCCGCGTCCAGTTGCTGTTCGAGTGTGCCGGCCAGTTTCCCCAGCCCGGAGCGAAGCGTGGTGAAGAGCAGCGGCCGCTCGTTCGAACGCGGCTTGGCCCGCTGCCGCGTGGCCCGCACCAAGCTTCCATGTTTGGCCGCCATCTCCACCATTCGCGGCAACACCGCCCGAGCGCTCAACTGGGCGGGGTCGCCGCCGTAGACGGCGTTGAGCAGCGGGTCGACGATGTTTTCCAGCAAGCCGCGGCTGAAGTGCCGCTCGACAAACCCGGCGACTGATTCGTCCGCCCCGCTTCGCCATGGCCTCTGAAACACTTCCAATCCCGCCGCCAGCTTGTCGCTCCAGGAAAGCAGCGGCGTCCTGAGCACACTGCCAACGCGAACGGGTAGAAAGAATTCCAAACCCTCAGGGAGCGGCTCGAGGCGGCCGCGGTGAAGGATGTACGTCTTGCGCTGGGCGTCGTTGGAGCCGATGAGTTCCCCGCCCAGCCCCAACTCGGTGCACAACTGAGCGGCCTCCGGTTTTTCAGTCAGGAAGGAATCGGCGCCGGCCTCGACTACGCAGCCTTCGATCTGCTCAGTGTACAGCGCGCCGCCCAAGCGCGGGCCCGCCTCCACCAGATACTCTTCGACTACGGCGCCGGCGCGACGTGCCCGGCTCACTTCGTAGGCTGCGGCCAGCCCCGAGATTCCGCCTCCGATGATGACGATTCGTCTGGTCGGCACGATCGATTTTCAGGAGGACGCCGGAGCACGGGCGCGCAGCGCTTCCTGCACCAGCGCTGCCAAGCCTTCGATAAGCAGCGGACTCTCGTTCAGCGACTCTGTTCGCCACAACGTCACGCCCCGGGCGTTGGCATAGTTGCGAAAGGCGACGTCCACGTCGTAGAGCACTTCGACGTGGTCGCAGAGAAACCCGATGGGCGCGACGAGCACGTGCCGGTGACCTTCCGCAGCCAGGCGGTCCAAGACGGATTCCACCGTCGGCCCCAGCCACGGCTCCTCGGTCATTCCCTGGCTCTGATAGGCGAGGCTCCACGACGCGCAGCCGACCGCCGCCGCAACCCGGGCGGCTGTCTCGCGGACCTGCGCGTCATAGGGATCGCCACCGGCGATGGTGCGCTCGGGAACGCTGTGGGCGGTGAGCACGACAGGCACTTCCCTGCCCGCGGCCGCCTCGGCCAGCGCACGCGCGGCGCGCAGCTTCTCCGCAAAGGCTTCGACGAGGAAGCGCTGGTCGTGCCAGCTCTCAATAAAATGGAGGTCAAGGGCGGCGCCGCTCCTGGCCACCGCTTCCTCCAGGTGCTTCTTGTACAGGCCCACGCTGGTGCGCGAGTTGTGCGGCGCCAGGCAAATCGCCACTACGTGCCGAATGCCGCGGCGCTTGATTTCCGCCACCTCTTCGGCAATGAACGGATGCCAGTTCCGCATCCCGACAAGGACCGGCAACGCGAGGCGGCTGGCCAGGGCTTCGGCCTGGCGCTGCGTGTGCCGTAGCAGTGGCGAGCCGCCGATGAGCTGGTAGCGGCGCTTCACTTCTTCCACAACCGGCGGCGGCAGCGGGCGCCCGCCGCGAATGTTCAGCAGAAACTCGGGGACATCTTCGATCTTCTCCGGCGCGCCATGTGCCAGCAGGAGAACAGCCCAGCCTTCGGCGTGATTGACGGGCTCGCTCATGGTTTGGCGGTCAACTCGTGCACCCACTCGACCACCGCACGCACGTTCTCCACCGGCGTGCCGGGCAGGATGCCGTGACCGAGATTGAAGATGTGACCGGGCCGGCCGTTGGCCTCACGCAGCACTGCTTCCACGCGCCGGCGCAGCTCCGGCAGCGGAGCAAAAAGCGCCGCGGGGTCGAGGTTTCCCTGAATGGCGGGCACGAAGCCAACTTCTTCCCAGGCGCGACCGAGTGGAACACGCCAGTCCACACCGAGCACCGAGGCCCCCGCCGACTGCATGGCGCGCAGCAGGCCGGCGGCGCCGGTGGCGAAGTGAATCACGGGAACGCTGCGGGCTTCCACAGCGCAAATCAACCGCTGCGAATAGGGCAGCGCGTAGCGGCGGTAGTCGTCCTCGCCCAGACAACCGACCCAACTGTCGAAGAGCTGAATCGCGGCCGCGCCGGCCTCCACCTGGCTGAGCAGGTAGGGCTCCAGCACGGAGCAGATTTTGTCCATCAGCAGCGCCCAGGCGTCGGGCGCTTGCCACAGCAGCGACTTGGTGTGAAGAAAATCGCGCGAGCTGCCACCTTCGACCATGTAGCTCGCCAGCGTGAAGGGCGCGCCGGCAAAACCGATGACCGGCACGCGGCCGCCGAAGTGACGCTCCACGAGTCGAATGCTCTCGCCCACAAACGCCAGCTCGGCCGCGGCGTCGCTGCGCAGGCGAGCGATGCTCGCTTCGTCGCGCAGCGGGTCCTCGAGCAACGGTCCCTCGCCTTTCACGAACCGCAAGTGCATCCCCATGGGTTCGACCGGCAGCAGTAAGTCGGCAAAGATGATGGCTGCATCCACGCCCAGCTTTTCGGCGGCGGTGATGGTGACTTCGGCCGCCAATGCCGGCGTCTTGCAGATTTCCAGCAGGCCGTGGCGGTCGCGCACGGCGCGGTACTCCGGCATGTAGCGGCCCGCCTGGCGCATGAACCAGACCGGAGTGGCGTCCACCGGCTGGCGCCGGCAGGACTGGAGAAAACGCTGGTTCGCTTCGCCCATGAGCAAAACATTACCACAGGTCGCGCGGCCCTTCGGGGCTGGCCCGGCTTGACCCCCGCCGTGAAGTCGGGTTATCGTGGGCAACTCTCCTGGAGCCGGCTGGCTCTAAAAATCTGACGCAGTTTTTCTGCGAGGGAGCGAATGCGCAAAAAAGAACTCATTTGGTTTTTGGCGGCAGTGACGCTGGTTGTATTCCCGGCGGCAGCTCAGGAAGTTGCCCCGGCTTCACCCGGCACGTGGGTGAAGAAGTACGAAGGCAAGCCCATCGCGCAGCTTCTGCCGATGTCGGACCAGATTGTGGTCGCGGTGAGCGGGGACTCGTTGCTGGCCACCGTAAACGCCGGCGAGAACTGGTACGCGGTGCTGACCGAGACCGGGACGGAGCTGCGGGGAGCGTTCCTCTTCGACCCCCAGAACGGCTGGGTGGTGGGAAGCCCGGCGCTTATCATGAAGCTGGAGAAACTCCCCAATGGCATGGTCGCCAACAAGCTGCAGAACCCGCCGCCGGGCGACCTGCATTCCATCTTCTTCCGCGACGCCGAACACGGCTGGATCGGCGGGGCCGACGGCTTGCTGCTCTCGACGCAGGACGCGGGGCGCACCTGGTCGTCTCGCGCCTTTCGAGTGAAAGAGTCCGGCGAGGCGGCTTCGCCGATCGTGCGCGGGATTACTTTTCTTTCGGAAACCAACGGCGCAGCCCTTTTTGGCAGCAGCCAAGTGATTGTCTCGGAGAATGGCGGCGAGCAGTGGCGCCCGGTGACCTTCCCCAAGGGCACCGTTCTCGAAGCACTGACCCGGCAGGGGCAGACGCTGTGGCTGGGCGGCGGGCGGCAGCTGACCCCGACGCTGGTGGTCGCCGGACTGTGGCGCAGCGACGATTCCGGCAAGAGCTGGAAGGCGGTGAAGCTGGGTGAAATCTTCGGAACGGTGACTGGCGTCTGGTTCGCCGACGCCACCACCGGCTACATCGCCGCCCGCGGGAAGGTGTACACCACGCAGGACGGCGGGCAAACCTGGAAGGAATTCAGCGATGGCAGCGTGGCAATCGAAAAGATTGTCGGCGCCGACGCTCGCAACCTGTGGGGCACCGCCGGCGGAGCGATCTACAGGTCCGGACCCTAGCCCTTATCCCCGTTCAAGACCTTCTTGAGGTTCCACGCCAGCTCGGGTGAGAGGTCGGTGATTTCCATCCCTTCGTGGACGATCACCTTGCAGGAGAGAACCTGCCGGGCCTCCTCCTGCACGCCGGGAATGGCGTAGCTGACGCGGCAGTACTGGCACTCCTGGTTCCAGCAGAAGCGGCCGTAGGGAATGGTGTCGGGGCTGAGGTACTGGAAGCAGCGCAGCAGCATGTTCTTCTCGGGAACGTCGAAGCTCTTCCCAAGAATCCGGATGCGCACCAAGCGCTCATAGGGACGGAAAAGGCTGCTGGCCATCGCTTAGCGACCGACTCTCGGTCGTCGCTCCCTCTGGCTCCGGCAGCGCTTCATCCGTTTTTATTCTGGCAGAGTTCCACCGCGATAGAAGCCGACCCAACCGTCCTGGGTGCGACGCTTGAGAAAGAGCAGGACGGTGTCGCCCGGCTTCAACCGACGCTGGATTTCGTTGAATTTGGCGACGGAACGCACGGGCTGCTGATCAATCTCGTAGAGCAGGTCGCCGCGGGCCACGCCCAGATCATCCGCCAGGCTGCCGGGCTCGACGTCCTGGACCACGAGCACCGGTTCCTGCTCGTCGAGCCCTAGGCGCCGCGCCTGGGTGGCGTCGACCTCCTCCACCACAATACCCAGCTCGCCGGGCTCTTCCGCCTCGGGCTGTTGCCCCGCGCGGCCGGCTAGGTTCGGAAAGACCTTGGTGCGGTCCTCGATGGTGGTGGCGGCCTCCTGCTTCTTCTTGTCGCGGACGTAGAGGATCTTGACCTTCTGCCCGACCGGCGTGGAGGCAATCTTGCTCACGAGTTGATCGCCGCTCTTCACCGGCGCGTCGTCCACCTGGTAGATGACGTCGCCGCGCCGCAGGCCGGCCCTCTCCGCCGGACCGCTGGGCTCGACCTGCGAAATCACCACTCCATAGTCGGCCCCGAAACTCTTGAGGATGGCGGGATTCTCGGAGAGCGAACCATCGAACTGAATCCCGATCGACCCGCGCACTACGCGGCCATGCTTGATGATGTTGTTGTAAACCTCGACCGCGGTGTTCGACGGCAGCGCGAAGCCCACGCCGGCGAAGGCGCCCTGGCTGGAGATGATGGCGGTGTTGATGCCGATGACTTCGCTCGCCAGGTTCACCAGCGGGCCGCCGGAGTTGCCGCGGTTGATGGCGGCGTCGGTCTGGATGAACCGCTGGAACTGTTTCCCGGGCTCGAAGTTGGGGCGGCCCTTGTAGCTGATGATGCCGGCGGTGACGGTGGCATCCAGCCCGAAGGGGCTGCCGATGGCCAGCACCCAGTCGCCCACGCGGGCGCCGTCGGAGTTGCCCATCTTGGCCACCGCGAGTTTGCGCCCGGCGTCAATCTTGATCACCGCCAGGTCGGTCTCGGCGTCGTAACCGACCATTTGAGCGCGAAAGTCCTTGTTGTCGCCTTCGAGGTGCACTTCCAGTTTGTCGGCGCCCTCGACCACGTGGTAGTTGGTGAGGATGTAGCCGTCGGCGTCGACGACGATGCCCGAGCCCAGGCCGCGGCGCGGCGTATCGTCGGGCGCCCCAAAGCCGAAAAAGCGATCAAAGAAATCCTGGAAGGGATCCTGCGGCTGGGTCTCGCGACGCTGGCGGCGCTGCGAAGTCCGGGGAACCGTCTGCGAGGTGATGTTCACCACCGCCGGCTCGACTTCCTCGGCCACACGGTTGAAGGACGAGGAGAGCTGCGCCGGGCTGGGGATGCTCAACGCCTCGGCATCCGCCGTTGAAGCCGGCTTGGAAGCGCGCACTCCGTTCGAGATCAGCGTGCCGAGCAGGATACCCACTCCGAGCGTGGCCAGAATCGCCAACCGCGTCGGCCAACCGCTCCGTTTTATCCATTGTATCCAATCGAGACTTGCCATGTGTTCTTCTCCTTCGATGTGGCAGATTATATCACCGTTGGCAGGCCTGCCCCGACTCCGCC
>JAXIPK010000250.1:0-3438 GCA_045402975.1 Acidobacteriota bacterium | reverse complement strand
CGCCGAACTGGTCATTGAGGATCCACTCCGGGTTGGGGCGTGCCGTGTTGGACGACTCCGGCCACGCCGCCTCGCGAATCCAGAGGCGGTCCTTCGTGACGTTGACAACGGTGTGGTCGATGCCGAAGGCGAACATACCCTTGTAGTGCAGCCGCACCCCGGCCGTCATCTCTCCGATCAGCTCCCTGTCGAACGACACGTGCGTGGCCATGGCGAGGCGCGGCTGGACCAGATTGGCGAGATAGCCGAAGCCGTAGTGCGGCGTGTGGTGGATATCGATGGTGAGTGCACCGAACAGGGGCGGCACTCCCTGCTTCAAGGCCCAGAGGTTCACGATGTCCACGGCCAGCTCGGTGACGAAAACGTCGCAGCCCTTGGCATACTTGGCGGTGAGCTGATCGGGCTTGCCGTCGCCGGTCCAGACGAAGCTCAGCTCGTTCCAGTCGAGCCGGTAGGCGCTGGCGCCGTCCATGGCGTGCGAACGACGCCAGTGGGTCACCTTGGCGCCGTCCTTGTCGTAGCAGACCCCGCCGTCGTCCTTGAAGTCGAACTCGGTGACTTCGATCTCGAAGCCCGACTCGATCGGCCCGGCGCCGCTGAAGGCCTGCATGTGCCATTTGCCCATCTTCCGCAGGTTTTCGCACATCGCCTTCGTGCCCAACTCCGGAGTCCGGCCCGAGGGGCCGATGACACGCAGCGGCTTGAAACGCGCATTGAACGGCGCGAACGCCCACAGGTAGGGCAAGTCCGCGTAGTGGTCCACGTGCAGGTGGGTGATGAAGATGTCATTAATCTCCGGGACCGGCACCTGGTTGGCGACGATGTTGCGCATGCAGCCGGAGCCGAAATCGAAGAACAACCGCTTGCCGTTGCCTAGTTCCACCATGATGCAGGTGACGGCTAGGTCCAGACGCGGCGGGAAATGCTGGCTGCCCATGAAGGTGATGCGCATCTCGTCCGCGCCGAGCGGCTCGCTCTGCGGGAAGTAGTTGTTGCGGTTTTTCACCGAGGGCGTGGGCAAATAGTTCGGCGGAAGCGATACGCCGCTGCCCGGCGGAGCCCCATAGGGGTTGTGTTCCTCGCACACGCAGGCGGCGGCACTGTCTCCACTGGCCGCCTCTGCCGAATTCAGGGCACCCGCCGTCATGCTGGCGGCGGCAACGCCGATGGTTTTGAGCATTTCGCGTCGACCAAGATTGAGTCGCTCTGAGTTGTCCTTGCGTTCCATGTTCGTTTTCCTCCAACACGCCGCCGGTTCGGCTGAAACCAACCGCGGACCGCCACATCCTGGCACCTCGGACGCGGGTGAACAACTGTCAAAACTGACAGGGGGCGGCGGGGTTTCGCGTTGGCGTCACGTGCCGTATAATGTCGCTAGCCTGAGTCGGCGGCCCCGAGTGTATGTTCATCAGCATCAAGCAACTGGAACACGAGCGGCTGACCTTCCAGGAAGAGTTCCCGGCGGGGACAATTGATTTCCGCGCCCGGGAGTTCCGTCAGACAGCACCGCTGCGGGTCGAGGGCTCGGCCGAGCTGGTGGGAAACGAAATCCACCTGGCTGGCAAGCTGGCGACCCGTGTGGAGCTGCCCTGCGCCCGGTGTCTGGAGCCGGTGGGGCAGGAAGTGGCGGCCGGCTTCGACTTGATTTATCGCCCGGTAAGCGCCATCAGCCGGGAGGAAGAGCTCTCGCTCTCAGGGGAAGACCTGGAGCTGGGCTTTTATGTCGGCCAGGGACTTTTTCTGGCCGACGCCCTGGCCGAGCAGGTGCATCTGGCGCTGCCGATGAAAGCGCTCTGCCGGGAGGAGTGCCGCGGGCTGTGCCCGCACTGCGGCGCGAACTTGAATCGGGAGCGCTGCCGCTGCAGTGTGCGGTCGGTGGACCCGCGGTTGGCTCCGCTGGCTCGGATCCGCGCAGAGCTGGAAAAGCAGGAATAATACAGGAGAGTTCCAATGCCGAACCCAAAGCGTAGACATTCTCACGCGCGCAAGAACAAGCGGCGCACGCACGACGTCCTCACCGCGCGGCAACTGGGCGAGTGCCCCAACTGCCACGAGCCCAAGCTGACGCACCGCGCTTGCCCGTCCTGCGGCTACTATCGCGGCCGGCCGGTGATGCACGTCGAGACCGAATAGCGGTGACCCTTCGTCCCACCCTGCGGGACTCAGGGCAAGCCGGTGAAAAGCCAAACCATCATTGCGGTTGACGCCATGGGGGGCGACCACGCTCCTGCCGTGCCCGTGGAGGGCGCGCTGCTGGCGGCGCGTGAATACGGCCTCGGCCTGCTGCTCATCGGCCCGCCCGAGCGGCTCGAGCCCGAACTCAAGAAACACGACACCACCGGCCTGAGTGTCGAGATTGTCGCCGCGCGCGACGTCATCGGCATGGACGAAAGCCCGGTGAAGGCGCTGCGGCGCAAGCCCGAAGCCACCGTGCGCGTAGCCGCCAACCTGGTGCGCGACGGGCGCGCCCAGGGCTTCGTCAGCGCCGGCAACACCGGCGCGGCGATGGCGGTGGCCAAAATGGAGTGGGGCGCCATCCCCGGCGTCGACCGCCCTGGCCTGGCGTCTATCTTCCCCACCCAGCGCGGCATTCCCTCGGTGCTGATAGACGTCGGCGCCAACATTGATTGCAAGCCGCAGCACCTGGTGCAGTTCGCCGTGATGGGCGAGGTTTACTACCGCGTCATGTTCGGGGTCGAGCGCCCGCGCGTGGGCCTGCTCTCCATCGGCGAGGAAGCGACCAAGGGCAACGAAGTCATCCGCGAGACCAACCGGCGGCTGCGCGAGTCGCCGCTGAGCTTTGAGTTTGTCGGCAACGTAGAAGGCCACGATGTGTTCAGCGGCGAGGTGCACGTCGTCGTCTGCGACGGCCTGGTGGGCAACGTGGCGCTGAAGATCAGCGAAGGCGTGGCCGAGGCCATCGTCAGCATGCTCAAAGAAGCATTGTCGAGCACCATCGCCGCCAAGGTGGGCGCCGTGCTTTCGCGCCAGGCGTTCGAGGAGTTTCGCCGGCGGGTGGACTGGTCGGAGTATGGCGGCGCGCCGCTGCTGGGCGTGAAGGGCGTGGCCATCGTCTGCCACGGGCGCTCGCCCGTCAACGCTATCAAGAACGCGCTCGGCGTGGCGAAAGGCCTTGCCGAGCGGCGCGTGAATGAACAAATCGCGCGCGAACTGACGCTCGTCTCGGCTCGCTGACTGTTCTTGCTTTGACTCTTTGACTCCTAGACACTTAGACTCTTCGACTCTGATATGAGCAAGCTCGCGTTCCTCTTCCCCGGGCAGGGCTCGCAGCAGGCGGGCATGGGCAAGGAGTTGGCCGAAGCCTTCCCGGCGGCGCGCGCGGTATTTGATGAGGCCGACCGGGCCCTCGGCTTCGCGCTGTCGCGGCTGTGCTTTGAAGGCCCTGAGGAAGAGCTCAAGCTCACCGCCAACACCCAG
>JAXIPK010000060.1:0-6298 GCA_045402975.1 Acidobacteriota bacterium | reverse complement strand
GTGGGAGAGCTGGCGGTTGACGGCCTGGACGATGGTGTGAGGCTCGCCGCGGATGGGCACGGTGCGCATCAGGTCGTCTTCGCCCAGCGGCTCCAGCGCGTCAAAGAGATACTTCCAGCCGCGTTCCCAGCGCTCCATCAGGGCGGCGCGAGTGTCGGCGGGCTCAATCACAAACTCTGAGTCGCGGTTGCGGTCGGGCTTTTCGCCGTCCGAGGTGAAGAAGTCCATCCAGCGCGAGCGCAGGTTGCCGGCCAGGTGCTTGACGAGGATGGCTAGGCTGTTCGACTCCGGGTCGAGCACGCGGAAGAAATCGTCGTCGCCCACCTGAGCCAGGGCTTTCTCCGCCTGGCGCTTCAGGCGGCGCAGCTCATGCAGCGCGTCATCAAGCCAATGTTTTCCATTCATATCCTTGTCCCTCAGTGTCGTTGTGGTTGTACTAGATCTTGCAGAGCTCGGCCAGCAGCGTCTCCTTCTTTTCGCCTAGCACTTGCTCGCACTTGGCCAACACCGCAGTGTAGAGCTGCCAGACAATCCACCCCAGCAACAAAAACGCCACCGCCGCGACCCACAAGCCGTCGAACCACGCGGCGACGCCGAACACCACGCCGACGCCGCCCAACACCACCGAGGCCACGAGGAAACTGAACAGGATATTCCAGCCGGAGATGCGCTGCCGCTTCATCACGCCGAACTCCCAGCGTTTGGGAAAATAGAGCGAGAGCAGGTTGCCGACGGTGTAGTTCGCCAGCAGCACCAGAAGCAGCGCGGCCAGCGTCGCCAGCACCACCATCAGCGGGGGCGGCCCCTTGAGCAGGGTCACCACCAGGCCAGCTGCCGCCGCCACCAGCAAGACCAGCACAGCGTGGGCCAGGTTCTTGCCCTTCAGCACGTCCTGAATCCCGATCGGCGCAGTCAGCCAGAGCTGCGCTCCTTGCGCGTCGTACCCCATCACGTTGTAGATGTAGTTCGATAGCACTAAGAAGGAATAGAGCACGGCGATGGGAAACAGATAGTCACCCAGGCGAACAAAGAACCCGGCATCCGTCCCCAGCCGGTTGCTTGGTGTCATTGCCACGAAGAGGACGATCAGAACCGGGACGGCCAGGTTGAGCAGCATGGGCCCGCTGCGCATGGCGTAGCGCAGCTCTTTTTCGACCACGGCCGAGATAATGTCCGGCAAGCCGGGTAAGGCCCAGCCTGCTTGCGGCGTGGCCGGTGCTTGAGCAGTAGCGGCCGGGGCAATCGCTTCGCTCAACTCCTCGCCGCGATACTGCGCGCGTAGGCGGAAGGTAAACAGCAGCCCGAAGCTGAGGCCATAGGCGATCAGTCCTGACGCGCCGGCCAGCACGTCGGCCCACTCACCGCGCAGCGCCCCCTCAACGCCATGCCCCGCCAGCCCCGGGGGCAGCAACTTCATCAGCGGCAGCAGCCACGCCCCCAGCGGCTTCAGTCCAGAGGCGTAGCGTTCGGCCAGAGCCGGCCCGACAAACTGGATGCTGAAGATCACCAGCAGGACCAAGACACCACTCAACTCGCGGGCGCGGCGCGTGGCCAGTACCCGCTCCAGCCAAGAAAAGGCGGCCCGGTTCAGTAACACGTTCATGGCAGCGAACAGCACCAGTACCGGCAACAGGCCGAAGACGGCATCCGGCCGCGCGGCCAGAATCCCCACCGCGATGCAGGCCAGCCACAGGAACGCTCCCAGCGCCGTGGGGTCGAATACGCCATAGACAACGCTCAGTAGCCAGAACGACGGGAAGCGCAGCGGGAGATGCAGCAGGCCGCGGAAGTCAAATTGGGCGCTGGAGGCCGCCAGCAGGATGGGACCAAACTGCCAGAGGAAAAACACCACCCACAGCACGACCGCCGGCCCGAGCTTGCTCTTCGGTTGCGCGAGGGCGAAGGCAACGGCGCCCAGCCCGAGGCCGATGGCCACCGTCACCAACGCGCCCATCCCTGCCGCGACGGTCTGCCCGACCAGCTCGAGTTGCCCGCGCGCGGTGCGGATGGAATTGCGCAGCAGCCACCAGCGCAGCTCGACGATGAGCCCGGCCTGCCTCCAGGCTCCGGCTACGCCAGCCATGAGAGCTCCTGATCGGCGGCGCGCGAGCCGCCGACGATTTCCAGGAAGATCTGCTCCAGGGTCAGGCGGCCGCGCGGTGCATCGGTCGCTGCGTCGGCGGTCCCGACCCCTCGGGACGCCTCGACGCCGGCGCGTAGCGCGTCAATCGAACCCTGTGCCACCAGCTCGCCTTTGTGGATGATGCCGATGTGGCTGCATAACCGCTCGACGATCTCCAGCACGTGGGAGGTGAGGAAAATGGTGGCGCCGCGGCTGATCATGCGGTTGAGGGTGGCCTTCAGCGTCCCGGCGGCGATGGCGTCCACGCCTTCGAAGGGCTCGTCGAGAAAAAGAACCTTCGGCCCGTGGATGATGGCCGCGGCCATGGCCAGTTTCTTCTTCATGCCGTGCGAGTAGTCGGCGATAAGGGTCTTGCGGCGGTCAGCCAGGCCCATGAACTCGAGCAGCTCGGCGGTGCGCTCGGCGGCGGTGCGCCGGTCGAGCCCGTACATGCGGCCGACGAAGTTGAGGTGCTCTGGGCCGGTCAGCCGCTCGAACAGCATCAGGCCTTCGGGCACCACGCCGATCTGACGCTTGACCTCGACGGGGTGGACGGCCAGGTCAAGGTCAAGAATGCGGATGACACCGGCGCTGGCCTCGAGCAGCCCGGTGAGCATCTTGATGGTGGTGGATTTTCCCGCGCCGTTCGGGCCCAGGAAGCCGAAGAACTGCCCGCGTTCGACGCACAGGTTCAGCCCCTTCACCGCTTCGAGCGCCCCGAAGCGCCGGCTCAACTCTTCAGTCGCGATGGCCAGGTCGTTCACGCCGCTATTCTCTATCTTCTGCCCCTGGTTTTCCATTCCTCTTCAGTTCACTTTCGCTTTTCTGTCCCTTGACATTCGCGGCTTGGCGAATAGAATGCAGCCCTGCCTGCGGCAGGCAGGCCCTCCGCAAAGGATACCCGTGGGAGTCACCGTTCGCACACCGCTGTTGGAGACGCATCTCGCCGGGATGCAGCCCATCTCGCGCGGCAAAGTGCGCGACCTCTACGAAGTGGACGACAAGCTGCTCATCGTCGCCACCGACCGCATCAGCGCCTTTGACTTCATCCTGGCCTCCGGCATCCCCGACAAGGGCCGGGTGCTGAACCAGCTTTCCATCTTCTGGTTCGACCTGCTGCGGGAGGTGGTGGCGACGCATTTCATCACCGCGCGGCTGGAGGACTACCCGGCGGCGCTGCGGGCGCAGGCCGAGCAACTCGAAGGCCGCTCGATGCTGGTGCACCCCACGCGCCCGGTGCCGATTGAGTGCGTGGCGCGCGGGTATCTGGCCGGGTCGGGGTGGAAAGAGTACCAGCAGACCGGCGCGGTGTGCGGCATCAAGCTGCCGGCGGGCCTGCGCGAGTCGGACGCGCTGCCCGAGCCTATCTTCACCCCGGCGACCAAGGCGACGACCGGCCATGACATCAACATTTCGCTGGAAGAGACGGCGGCGCAGATTGGCCGGCCGCTGGCGGGCAAGTTGCGCGATCTCACGCTTGAGATTTACCGGCGCGCTTCAGACTACGCGCGTTCGCGGGGAATCATCATCGCCGACACCAAGTTCGAGTTCGGTCTGCTGGGCGACAAGGTGCTGCTGATTGACGAAGTGCTGACGCCGGATTCGTCGCGCTTCTGGGCGGTGGACACGTACACACCGGGGCAGGCACAGCCGTCGTTCGACAAACAGTTCGTGCGGGATTATCTGGAGCGCAGCGGCTGGAACAAGCAGCCGCCGGCACCGGCGCTGCCGGCCGAGATTGTGGAGGCGACGCGGCAGCGCTACCGCGAGGCCTACCGGCGGCTCACCGGCCGCGAGCTTGACTAGAAGGTTTTCGAGGGCGAGACAGGGAGGGAGCGAACGTGAGAGATCAACTGGAGTCGCTGGTGGCCCAACTCGTCGACCGCGGCATCGCTTTCGGGGATGCGGTGGCGGAGTTTGAAAAGCGCTTCATCAAGCGTGTGCTCGAGGCCCACCGCGGCAACCAGTCGCGGGCCGCCCGCGTGCTGGGCATCCACCGCAATACGCTGAGCCGGAAGGTTTTTGAGTATCGCCTGGAATCCAACCACCGGAGAAGAAGGGCGTAACCCGGCGCGCAGGCGGCAGGCAGGAATGCCTGCCCCACCAAGAATACAAGCTCTGAGATTTGAGAGCAGGGACCCGGTGGCAGGTGCCACCGGGCTCGGGGGTTGTTGGTTAGCGGCCGGCGCCGCCGCGTCCGCGAGTCTTGGGAATGTCCTCGGGTTTGATGCGCCCGTCGCCCAGCACCAACTGAAACTCCGGATCCTTCTGGTACGAGCGCAGGGTGCCGGTGATGTGAACGATGTCGCCGGTCTTGATGTTCTTGGCTTCGGGCGGCGCGATCACTTTCACCACCATGTCGGCCTTGCCGGCGGTGGCGGATTCCTCGGTGACGGCCACGCCGAGGGTGACGACGTTGCCTTCGTTCTGGCTGACCTGAACCACTTCCGCTTCCATCTCCGGCAGCTCGAGGCCGCAACTGGCGAGCCAGATGAGATGCTCCTGCTCGCCGCCGGCCTTCAGGTCATCGAAGATGCGCTTGAGCGTCAGCTCGTTCCGGACGGTGGCGACCTGCTCCGAGCTCAACAGCTTCCAGCCCGCCGGCGGGTCGGCCGACTGGGCGGCTTGGGCAATCAAGTCGTCCACTTGATCCTTGGAGCACTCCGCCAGCACCTGCTGGTAGGCGGCCACGTTCTTGCCCAGAAAATCCTTCACGTCTTCGCTCTTGGGGATGTTCAGCGCCACGGCGCGAGCTACGTGCCACAGGCCCTGCTCCCACACCGGCGGCTGCTGCTGCAGATAGGAAAGCCCGAGGCGGTAGTTGAGCGCCGCATCATTGGGCGTGGACTTGACCAGGCCGGCGTACTCGGTGGCAGCCTGCGGGTAGTCCTTCTTGCGCCAGGCGGCGTCGGCGAGGATGGTGCGGAAGGTGGTTTCCGCCTGCGACTTGGCCTGCTCGAACTGTTGCTTCTGCGCGGCGTCGGTGGGCATCGGCACCTGGGCATAGAGCTTGTTGTGGACTTCCAGCCCCTCGCGCACCCGATTGGTCGCCGTATCGGTCAGCGCCTGGGCGCGCGCCCCGTTCGTCCCCAGCAATTGCAGGTAGCTGTAGGCGTAGAGCAGGTAGTTCTTGTAGTACTCGTTTTCGATGGCCAGGTCGTTATACTGCGACTGCCTGTAGAGCGCGACCACCGGCTCGCGGTTCATCTGCAGAAAGGCGTCCACGGCCTCCATCGCTTTGTCGTAGCGCTTGAGCTGAAACAGCGCCTGCGCCTGCGCCGGGAGGACAAAAGCGCGCAGCACCGAGTTCGGATAGGCCTTCAAAAAGGCGTCACTCGCCGTTACCTTTTCGTTGGGCTCGGTCGGGCGGGTGGTGTCGACGAACGCGTTGTACTCCTCCACGCCGTAGAGCTGCCCCGGCCGCTGCGCCAGCGCGGGCCCGGCGCAAAGGGAAATCAGCACGGCCACTGCCGCCGCTCGAAGAATGCTGCGTGCGCTCATTCGCGTTCTGCCTCCTGCCTGATTCAGAGGGAGTTAGGAGCCAAGAGCCAAACCTAAATTATAGGTTGAGCGCGCGATGCGCGCAAGGGTTTTCGCTCTCATGCCCCTCTCCTTCTTTGGCCCTCGCTTGCTATGATGAGTCTGGAGCCGAATTCGTTATCCGACCTAAGTGGGGGGCTGTATGAGCGCTGACAGCATTGCCGTTATAACCGGAGCGAGCCGCGGAATCGGCTACGCGATTGCCGCCGAGCTGGCCCGGCGCGGCTACCGCCTGGCGCTGGTGGCGCGCGACCTGGACGCCTTGGAAGCCGCGGGGCGCCGGCTGGCGGGCGCGGGAGCTGAAAGCCACACGTTTGTCTGCGACGTCCGCGACGCCGCGGCGGTGAAGGCTGCCTTCGACGCGATTCTGAGCTGGGCGGGGCGCGTGGACGTGCTGGTCAACAACGCCGGCGTCGGCGGCTTCGGAGCGATTCAGGAGCTTTCCGAGGAGGCCTGGGACGCGACGCTCGACACCAACCTGCGCGGCGCTTTTCAGTGCTCGCGGGCAGTGGCGCCGCAGATGATCCGCCAGCGCTCAGGCTACATCATCAACATCGGCTCGCTGGCGGGGAAGAACTTCTTCGCCGGGGCCGCGGCCTACTGCGCCTCCAAGTGGGGCCTGATGGGGCTGACCAA
>JAXIPK010000221.1:0-2943 GCA_045402975.1 Acidobacteriota bacterium | reverse complement strand
GCCAACGAGATCGTGGTGGTGGACTCCGGCAGCCGCGACCGCACTGTCGAGCTGGCCCGGCAGCACGGGGCGCGCGGCAGGTTCCGCTCTTCATTCAGCGTGATGAGCGTGACGCTCAAGAGGTTCATTCGGTCGCGGCATTATCGCAAATCGCCGCCGCCAAATGTAGCCGAAGCGCCTGGCACACCTTGACACCCCGGAGGCGGGCCGAAATAATGGTTGTTTGTTGAAGTCATGCTGAAGTCAGCCATTCATTCGATCGAGCGCGCGCAGTGGGAGCGGGAAACCCGCCGACGCACCCATCCCTTCGCCTGGGGCCTGGAGCACATCGGCGGCCCCGCTGCACAGGATGGGGATGCGCGCGCCTTCCTGCGCCGCTACGCCGACCAGGCGCTGGCCGATAGCCACGCCTTCTTCGCCACCGGCCCGGCCGAGTCGTATCAGCTGGAAGGAGACCGGTTGGCCTTTCCCAGCGCCGTTCAGTCACCGTTTCCCGAGAACAATCTGGTCTTCGGAAAATGGTTTCCCGCACGCGCAGCGAAGAATGGAAGCGGTCGCCCGAGGCGAGCAGTTGTCGTTCTGCCGCAGTGGAATGCGCAGCCCGACAGTCATGTCAACATCTGCCGCGTGCTGGCTTTCTTCGGCATCAGTGCCTTGCGGCTGAGCCTGCCCTACCACGACGAGCGCAAGCCGGCCGGCATCGAGCGCGCCGACTATCTGGTGGGCCCCGACATCGGCCTCACGCTTCAGGCCAACCGCCAGGCTGTGCTCGATGTCCGCCGCGCCGTGCGCTGGCTCGAGCAGCAGGGCTTCGACCGCATCGGCATCGTTGGCACCAGCATCGGCTCCGCCGTCGGCTTCATCACGCTGTGCCACGAGCCCGCCCTGCGGACCGCAGCCTTCCTTCACGTCTCGACTTATTTCGCCGACGTTGTCCACTCCGGGATGACCACCTCGCACGTCTGGGCTGGCCTCGAAGGACAGGTCACGCTGGACGAGCTCCGCCATTACTGGGCGCCCATCAGCCCGTTTCCGTATGTGGCGCGGCTCAAGGGGGCGGGGAAGAGGATCCTCATGGTTTCCGCCCGCTACGACCTCTCATTCCCTTACGAACTCTCGCAGCAGCTCTGGCAGACCCTCGACTTGCGGGGAATTGAGCACGAGCGCCTCATCCTCCCCTGCGGCCACTACACTCTCGGCAAGCCGCCCTTCAGTTGGATGGCCGGCCTCCGCTTCGTCCCCTTCCTCCTCCGCTCCCTGCGCTAACACTCGCTGGGGTTGTCATTCCGAGCGAAGCGAAGAATCTGCTTTTCTCTGACTCGCGGCTAGCTCAGGAGTTTCCCTAGGGTTCCCTGCGAGATCACCCTGCGGGTTGCTTCGATGTCCGGGGCGAGGATGCGGTCGGCTTCGAGTGTCGGCACCACGCGGCGCACCGCCGCGTGCGCCTGCGCGGCCAGCTTCCCGGTCTTGAGCGGCGCCAGCAAGTCAATCCCCTGGCAGGCGCAGAGCAGCTCAACCGCCAGGATGGTCCTGACGTTGTCGGCCACCTGCCGCGCCTTGAGCGCCGCGCCCATGCTCATCGAAACGAAGTCTTCGTTGCCGCTGGTGGGGATGGAATCTACCGATGCCGGGTGCGCCAGGCCTTTGTTCTCCGAGGCCAGCGCCGCCGCCGTCACCTGCGCCATCATGAACCCTGAATGCAGCCCCGGCTGTTTGGTCAGGAACGGCGTCAGGTCGCTCAGCGTCGGGTTGATGAGGCGCTCGGTGCGCCGCTCGCTGATGTTGCCCAGTTGCGCCAGCGCAATCGCCAGCACATCGAGGGCCAGCGCCAGCGGCTGGCCGTGGAAGTTGCCGCCGGAAATCACTTCGCGCTGCTCCGCAAACACCAGCGGGTTGTCGGTGCCGGCGTTGAGCTCGACTTCAAAGATGCGCCGCACGAACCCCAGCGCCTCCCGCACCGCGCCGTGCACCTGCGGCACGCAGCGCAGGCTGTAGGCATCCTGCACCTTGCCGCAGTCGATGTGCGACTCGCGGATCTGGCTGCCGGCGTTCAACGCTCGCACGTGGGCCGCTGATTTGAGCTGCCCGGGCAGCGGCCGCAGCTTGTGGATGCGCTCATCGAACGCCACCGGGGTGCCGCGCAGAGCGTCGAGCGAAAGCGACGCCGCCACGTCGGCCGTATCCACCAGGTTGCGCGCTTCCAGCCACGCCAGCAGTCCCACCGCCAGCGAAGGCTGCGTGCCGTTGATGAGCGCCAGCCCTTCCTTGGCTTCGAGCTCCAGCGGCTTCAGGCCGGCTTTCTTCAGCGCCCAGGCGCCCGACATCCGCTCGCCGTCCACGTTGGCTTCGCCTTCGCCGATGAGCACCAGCGCCAGGTGCGAGAGCGGCGCCAGATCGCCGCTTGCTCCCACCGAGCCACGGCAGGGAATTACGGGATAGATCTCCCGGTTCAGCAGCGCGACGAGGTTCTCGATCACGTCTTGCCGCACACCGGAGAAACCTTTGGCCAGCACGTTGGCACGCAGCAGCAGCACCGCGCGAGTCTCGGTTTCCGAGAGTGGTTGACCCACGCCGCTGGCGTGGCTGCGCAGTAGGTTCACTTGCACCTGGCGCAACTGTTCCGGCGCGATTTTCATCCGGGCCAGGTCGCCGAAACCGGTCGTCACGCCGTAGACCGTCTTGTTTTCCGCCACCGCCTTGGCAACGACGTCGCGCGCCCGCTGCACCTTCTTGCGCGCCCGAACCCCCAGCGACACGCGTGCCCGCCCGAGCACTACTTGCTCGAATTGCTCCAGCGTCAGGTCGTCGCCTGTCAACTCAATCTTCAGTTCTCTGCGCCTACTCTGTGTCCTCGGTGTTCTCGGTGGTGAGCTTTTTTCTTTTCTCCGACTAATCCTTGCACATACTTCTCCGGCAGTGAGCGTGGCCGCCCATTCCGGTCCG
>JAXIPK010000011.1:0-9537 GCA_045402975.1 Acidobacteriota bacterium | reverse complement strand
AAAAGAAAGAACCTCAATCAGGCTTGCACCCGAATGGTGAACGCGTGTAGCGCCCTGCGTCTTCGGCTAGCAGGTTCACGCAAGACCTACAGAACTGGTTCGGGAATTTCAGCAGGACTTTTGGCAAGGCTGGAAAATGCTCGCCTGGCCGTCGTGGCTCCTACCCCTAGTTTCTCAGCGATCTCGCGCCAGGAAGCGCCCTGAGCCTTCAGGCGTGCGACTTCTGCAGCGTCCACGACGACGGGCGGGCGGCCGATTCGCTTCCCGCGCGCCCGGGCGTTCCGCATCCCTGCTCGTACCCGTTCGCGAATGCAGTCCCGTTCGAACTCGGCAAAGGCGCTGATCATCTGGTAGAGAAGCTTGCCAACCGTAGTGGTGAAGTCCAATCCTTCGGACAGGCTGATCAACTCCACCCCCATTCCTCGGAACTCTTCCAGCAACCGTACGAGATGCGGCAGACTGCGTCCCAGCCTATCCAGCTTCCATACGAGCACGGCCTTGAAACGGCCCCGGCGAGCGTCAGCGAGAAGATCGTCAAGCCCGGGCCGAGAATCGGCGGCACCGCTGATTCCGGTGTCGATGTATTCCTGCACAACCGCAAAACCCCGGCGTTCCGCCAGCTCGCGTAGATCTCGGAGTTGCATTTCCGGAGACTGTTCCGAGGTGCTGACCCGAGCGTAGATGGCAACGCGGCGAGTCACGCCTGACCTCTGCTGCCAGGACCGCCCGACCCAAACCCGCTAACAAAGTCGCTAACAAAAACTAGCTTATGGAGACTAAAACAGCCTAAGTAACCGACGGAACCGCCCAGGAAATTCAAGTACTTAGCTGGAGGCCGCAGAACTGCAAAACCTCCATTCGGGGGTTCGAATCCCCCCCGCGCCTCCAGCTTCGCCGCCAGACGAAATTGCCCTGTCGAAGACCCCGAGCGAAGTCGAGGGGAGCAAGCGAACGCAGTGAGCGAGTCGAAGGGCCGTTGCTGGACTCAATAGCGGTTTCTGAGTAAACTGGAGTTGCCTGTAAGCCGACTGGGCCTCCCGCAGCACCTAATCGCAAGCGGGCACTTTTAGGAGGAACCATGTCTCTCCGCATCAACGACGAAGCACCAAACTTCACCGCCGAAACCACCCAGGGACCTATCCACTTCCACGAGTGGATCGGCGACGGCTGGGCGATTCTGTTCTCCCACCCCAAAGACTTCACGCCCGTCTGCACCACCGAGCTCGGCTACATGGCCCGGCTGCAGAAGGAATTCCAGAAGCGCAACTGCAAGGTCATCGGCTTGAGCGTCGACCGCGTGGACGATCACAAGAAGTGGAAGGCCGACATCGAAGAAACACAGGGCCACAAGGTGGACTACCCGATGATCGGCGACACCGAGCTCAAGGTCGCCAAGCTCTACGACATGCTGCCGGCCGAGGCGGGGACGTCCTGCGACGGCCGCACCCCGGCCGACAACGCCACCGTACGCACCGTGTTCGTCGTCGGCCCCGACAAGAAGATCAAGCTCATGCTGAGCTACCCGATGAGCACCGGGCGCAACTTCGACGAGGTGCTGCGTGTGCTCGACTCGATGCAGCTCACCACCAAGCACAAGGTGGCGACACCAGTGAACTGGAAGCCGGGCGACGACGTCATCATTCTCCCGGCGGTCTCCGACGACGAGGCCAAGCAGAAGTTCCCCGGCGGCTGGAAGGCCCCGCGGCCCTACCTCCGCATCGTCCCCCAGCCCAAGTAGAGCGATGCCAATGAGGAACTCTCGATCGCTGGGCGAGCTGGCTTCCATCGGCCCTGCCATGCTGCGCGATTTTGAGCGCCTGGGTGTGCGCAGCGTGGCCCAACTGGCGCGGCGGAATCCGGAGCAGCTCTACGAAGAGCTCTGCCGGCGCACCGGACAGAGCCAGGACATCTGCGTGCTCGATACCTTCCGCGCCGCCGTGGCCCAGGCGCGCAACCCGCGGCTGCCCGTCGAGCAAGCCAACTGGTGGTATTGGAGTCGGCGCCGCAAGGCGCAGGAAAAGCCGATGTCCGGCCGCCGTCGCAGTTGACTAACCTCCGCCTACCTTCACCGCGACCTCGGATCGGAACAAATCGGCGCAAGTCAACGTAATAAGAACTGCCAGAGAAACCCGAACTGTTGGAGGAGTAGCCAATGCGGTCCTTGCTCGCGCTTGCATTGCTTGTGCCCGCACTCTCTCTACCGGAGCCTGCCGCTGAGCTGCCCTTGCGCCGGGTGATGGTGGACGGGGCCATTACTTCACAATCCGACCCAGCCGCAACCCTGGAGTTTGAGCGGCGCTTCAAGTACGTCGGCGGGCAACGGTTCATTCTCTATGAGGTCGCAGATGCGGAACAGCACTTCTTCGTCGACGCCGACAGCGACGGCCGCATCCGTCGCCTGTACTGGGTGCAGTTCGAAGGCTACTTGCCTTCGAACACGCAGTCCTACAACTATCGCTCAGCGCGGCGGGCCAACATCGGCGGCCTGGAGTTCATTGTGGACACCTGGTATCGAAAAACCTCGGGCCCGTCCCGTCCTGGATCGGACGGTGCCCGCGCCCGCGAGATGCTCGAGTCGAAAGGATACCGCTTCCCTGATGAAGTGGCTTCGGTGCGCCTGGTCCACCTTACTGACGCCAGCAAGCGCAGCGAACTGATGATCATCTATACGGAAGACTTGGCCCCGTCGGGGTTTACCGTCGATGCCCTGCAGGCCGGCGGCGCGGCGGAGAACCGCGCCGAGGAACTTGGTGACCAGGTGTTGAGCCGTGCCACGAGCGGAATCCAGATCAAAGGAAGCAAGTGACTCAACGCCTGGCCCGGCGACGCGACCGGGCCGCGCGCTTGGTTGGACGCTTGCTCGCGGCGGCGTTGAGCACGCGGTAGGTCAACCCCAGCACGCCGCCCTTGTACTGCTTGACCTCGACCAGTTCGACTTCCGTCTCCGGGAACTCCGGTGGGAAGGTCGGCCGGCCGGCGCCGATGAGAACCGGAACGATACCGAGGATTATTTCGTCCAGCGCGCCGCACTTCAGGAACTCGCGCGTCAACTCGCCGCCGCCGCAGAGCCAGATGTCTTTTCCGGGCTGCTGCTTCAGGCGTGCCATCAGCGCGGCGGGGTCGCCGGAGACGAACTCCACGCCATCACGCTCGCCCGGCGGTAGCGTTCGCGAGAAAATAAAGGTCTTCATCCCCGAGTAGCCGCCCTTGCCCATCCCCATCTTCAGCGCGATTTCGTAGGTGTTGCGTCCCATCAGCACGGTCTCGATGCTGCGGAAGAACTCGCCCATGCCGAAGTCTTCGCCCTTGGCTTTGCGGGTGGCGCGCTCCAGCCAGTCGACGGAGCCGTCGGGCGCGGCGATGTAGCCATCCAGGCTGACGCCGACTCCGTACTTCACCTTCCGCATAGTTCGCCTAGAAGGGCGATTCGTCGGCTGAGGGGCCGTAGATGGATGGCACGGGCACGTTGTTCAGGCGCAGGTAGACGCCGAGCTGGGCGCGATGGTGGATGAGGTGGCTCATCACAAACCCGCGCCAGATGGCGAGCTTGGGTGCAGAGAAAAGCGTCTTGCCGCCGCTCTGCAGCGACCACGGCCGCTGCCAGGCGTCGTCGTTGGCCGCCGCCAGCGCCGCGCGCGTTTTGGCCACGCCCTCGTCGAACTTCGCCAGCAGCTCCGCCCGCGAGGTCATCATCGCCGGCTGATACTGAGAGCCGCCGGGCGGGGCAAAGTCGAAGGAGTCCTGCGTCAGCGTGGTCACGCCCCACAGCGGCAGCTCGGCTACGTGCCCGGCCAGCCGCGCCAGGGGCATGGATTTCGGATGCGGCTTGAAGTCGAGGTTACCCTCCGGCACGCGTTCGAGTGTCTTGCGGGTGCTCGCCATTTCCTGGTCGAATTCGGGCAACAGCACGTCGCGGATATTCATACGGGCCTCCTGTTTTGCGGGGACCGCTATTCTACTCGCAGGCAGGGGCGGTTGGGTAGCGCTTGGGAAAAGACTTGTCAACTCTTCGCCTCCGGCCTACCATTCGCCCGCTCAGAATCTCGTGGAGGGTAACCGATGAAACCAAGAGTCCTGCTGGCGGGCATTGCGGGCGGAGTTGTGCTGTTCATCTGGGGAGCGTTGTCGCACATGGCGCTGGGGCTGGGCGAGGTCGGGGTCAAGCTGATCCCCAACGAGGACGCTGTATTGACGGCGATGCAGTCCTCGCTGCAAGAGCCAGGCTTCTACTTCTTTCCAGGAGAAGGAATGGAGACGGGGCAGCCGACTCCGGAGCAGATGAAGCGCTGGGAAGAGAAGTACAGTCGCGGTCCGACGGGCGTGCTGATTTACCAGCCGGGAGGCGCCACGCCGTGGGACCCGAAGCAGTTCCTCACCGAGCTCCTGGCCGACATTGGCGCGGCGCTCATCGCGGCCTGCCTGCTCAACGCCGCGGTGGGCTCGCTCGGAGGTTTCGCGGCCCGAACCTTCTTCGTTGCTCCGCTGGGGCTCTTCAGCGGCCTGGATGTGCACGTCTCCTACTGGAACTGGTATCGCTTTCCCACCGACTACACGCTGGCCATCATGGCCGACGGAATTATCGGGTGGACATTGGTGGGAGTGGTGCTGGCGCTTCTGATCAAGTCTCGCGCCGAGTAGCGGACGGGCCGATTCGAGAAAAGGGCAACGCCACGAGTGCAGACTGCGTCTTATCGAGCAGGAGGTGTGAAATGAGAATTCGCCTCTTGCCGATTGCAGTAGTGGTGATGGCGTTTGCGGTTCTGGCGGCGGTGCCGGCTGAAGCCCGCCACCGCGGCCGCCGCTTCGACGACCGGCGCGCCCGAGTCGTGGTTGTCGACCGTTCACCGCGTGTGTTTGACGTCCGCGACCGCTATGCCGGCCGTCCATACGGTTGGGACCGCGGGCGCAAGGTGGGCTGGGGCAACTGCGATCTGCCGCCGGGACTGGCCAAGAAATACGGCTGCTATGATCGCCGAACCATCATTGTGCGAGAGCGCCCGGTGTATCGCCGGCCGTTGTTCTACTTCGGCTTCTAGCGCGCTCGATTCCGAAGTCATAGGAGAGGACAGCGATTTTCTCGCTGTCCTCTTTTTTTCGCGGCGCAGTATGATGGCCGGGTGAGCCGGACTCCTGCATCGCTCCTCGAGCTTGCTCGTCTCTGTGGCGTTGAAACCACCTGCCCCGACTACACCACCGGGCGCCCGCGACCGGTTTCTCAGGAAACGCTGTTGGGTGTGCTGCGCGCGCTAGGCGTCGAGCTGCGCTCTGCTGCCGATGCGCCGCGCGCCGTGGCCCACCGGCGTCAAGCCGAGTGGCAGCGCTGGCTGGAGCCGGTGGTGGTTGCCTGGGATGGCCGCGCCGCAAGAGTGGAGCTGCGGCTGCCGGCTCGCCCGGCCGAACTTCGCTTGAGCGTGGAGCTCAGGCTGGAGAGCGGCGAGAGCAAGCGGTGGATCACCGGCGCGGAGGACCTAGCTGTTCGTCGACGCGAGGTAGTGGACGGAGTGCGCTACGCAGCCTATGAGTTGCGCCTGCCGGCGTTGCCGCTCGGCTATCATCGCCTGCGAGTTGAGAGCGGGGCCAAGCAAGCCGAGGCCCTGATCGTCGCCGCTCCCACACGAGCCTACGCGCCTCCTGGGAAGTCGCGTCTCTGGGGGGTCTTCCTGCCGCTCTATGCGCTGCGCACCAAGAAGAGCTGGGGTGCCGGCGATTTTTCCGATCTCAAGGAATTCGCAGCGTGGGCGGGGCGGCAGGGAAGCCACCTGGTGGGGACGCTGCCATTGTTGTCGGCTTTCCTCAAAGAACTGTTCGAGTCCAGCCCTTATTCGCCGGTCAGCCAACTTTTCTGGAACGAATTCTATCTTGATGTGACGCGCGCCCCGGAGCTGGCGCAATGCACGGGCGCGCGGCGGCGGTTGGATTCCACTCGGTTTCAGAAAGCGCTGGCGGAATTGCGCAGTGCGCCGCTGGTGGACTACCGGCTCGGGATGGCGTTGAAGCGCGAAATCCTGGAAGAGTTGGCGCGCACCTTCTTTTCCCGCCGCGGCGGGCCACCGGCAGCCTTCCGCCGTTTCCTCAAGGACACGCCGCAGCTCGAAGACTACGCCCGGTTTCGCGCGGCAACCGAGCGGCGGCGCGCCCCGTGGCCGCAGTGGCCGACGCGGATGCGCCAGGGCAACCTGCGGCCGGGAGATTACGACGAGCGCGACCGCCGCTACCACCTTTATGTTCAGTGGCTGGCGCATCAGCAGGTGGGAAGCGTTTCCGCGCGCGCGCGTCGGAACGGTGCGGGACTCATCCTCGACCTGCCTATCGGAGCGCATCCTGACGGGTACGACGTGTGGCGCGAGCGCGAGAGCTTTGCGCTGGCGGCCAGCGTGGGGGCGCCGCCGAGTCGGGTGTGGACCCACGGGCAGAACTGGGGATTCCCGGCGCAGCATCCGGAGCGCATCCGCGAGCAGGGTTATCGCTACTTGGTCGCCTGTCTGCGCCATCAGATGCACTATGCCGCCATGCTTCGCATCGATCACATACTCGGTCTTCACCGTCTGTTTTGGATTCCGAAGGGCGCGTCGCAGGGAGAAGGCGCCTATGTCCACTACCGCGCCGAGGAGCTCTACGCCATCCTCTGCCTGGAATCGCACCGGCAGCGCGCCGCCATCGTGGGGGAGAATCTGGGCACGGTGCCGCCCTACCTGAATTCGGCCCTGGCCCGGCACGGGATCCTGAAGATGTTTGTCGTGCAGTACGAGGTCGAAGGAGGCTCGCGGCGCGCCCTGGAGCGGGCGCCGGCGGCCGCGATGGCCAGCGTCAACACGCACGACATGCCGCCGTTTGCGGGATGGTGGAGTGGGCGCGACATCGCGGACCGCCGCGCGCTCGGCCTGGTGGACGCGGTTGCCGCGCGTGCCGCGCACGCGACGCGGATGAAGCAGAGAACACTTTTGGCGGGCTATCTGCGCCGCGCCGGCTGGCTGGATCGAAAGGCCGCGGAGGCGCCTTCTGTGTTTCGAGCTTGGGCCCGCTTCCTGGCGGCCGGCCGGTCGCACGCCCTGCTCTTGAATCTGGAGGATCTGTGGGGCGAAACCGAACCGCAGAATCTTCCCGGCACGGGCAGCAGCGAGCGGCCCAACTGGCGCCGCCGGGCGCAGTATTCGCTGGAGGAGTTCATGCGCCTTCCGGCAGTGAATTTGATCCTGCGGTCGGTGGGGCGTCTGCGGCGGAGAAGGTAAGGCTCAGGATTCGCTGGTGCTGGCCAGTTGTCCGCGCAGCTTGGCGAGTTGCCGGTTGAGCTGCTCGATGGTGTCGTGCACGTCCTGCAGGTTTTCCCGGTCCGCCTTGCCGAACGACGGCTTGTCGTGGAGCAACTCGAGGGAGGCTTTGGCGACGGTGAGCGGGCTGACGGTTTCGGCGTAGAAATCGCGCAGCACGGCTTCGATGCGGTCGGCGCGAGTGCGCTGGCGCTCATGCTCGTGCAGCAGGGCTTCGACGCGATGGTTGATGGACTCGCGCTCGCGCTCGAGTGCGGCCCGCTGCTGGTGCAACTGATCGCGCTCGCTCTCGGCCTCTCTCAGGCGTGATTCCATCTCGACCAGCTTGGCAACGGCCTCGCCTTCGTCGGCCGGCTTGGCGGCTGCCTTGCGCCTAGCCGGCGCCGCCTCCTGGGCGGAGGTCGCCTCCTTGCGCGCCTTCCCGGCTGCGGCTTCGGCTTCGCGCGCGGCGGCACGCCAGCGCTCCACTTCGGCGCGCAACTCTTCCTGCCGGCCGCCGGCTTCCTTGAGTGACTCGGCCTCCCGCTGGAGCTCCTGGAGCGCGTGAGCCTTGTCGGCCACTTCAGCCCGCAGTGAGCGGACTTGCTGGTCGGCCTCTTCGCGGCCGGCGGTGGCGGAAGAGCTTTCCTGCCGAAGCTGCTCCCAGGCGGCGCGCTGGGAGGCAAGCTCTTCATCCAGCCGGGCCAGGCGGGCGTCGCTCTCGCGGAGCTTCTCAGCCTGAGAGTCGGCCTCGCGGCGGAGGGTACCTTCCTGGCGCTCGGCTTCGGCCCGCAGCTCGTTGAGCTCCCGCTGGCGCGACTCCAGCGAGGCGTGGTTCTGAGCCGACTCAGCGCGCACCTGTTCCAGCGTGGATTCCAGCTGGGCGATTTTTTCTTGGAGGCCGCGCTCGCGCTCCTCCGTCTTCTCCAATTGACGTCGAAGCTGGCTCTCGGTGTTGGAGGCGGCGGACTGGGCGCGCTTCAGCTCGCGGCGGATTTCCTTGAGGCCGGCCGAGCGCTCCTTGAGCTCCTGCTCGCGCCGGGTGAGCTCGGTCTGGAGCTCTTCCGCCGTGGCGCGCAGCTCGCCCAGTTGTTTCTCCAGGTCCTGCCGAGCGAGAGTTTGTTCGACTGAGGTCGAGCCATCCACACTGACAGGCAGGCCGCGCAAGCCGGCGAAGAAAGCGATCCAGGCCACGCGCAGCCGCATCCACAGTCCCGGGCCGTGGGGTTGCGGCGATTCCGTGGGAGCATCAGGGGAGGCCGATTCCGGGGACACGGCGTTTCCAGCCTCGGCGGCGGGCGTCTCGGTTTCGTCGTGACTCATCGCGTTACTCGGAGCCCAGCGCCTCCCGCAGCACTTTGAGCAGCGCGGGGATGTTGATGGGCTTGCTGAGGTAGGGGCGCCCCACCTCGTTGAGGAACTTCATCGTGTCAGGGTTGCCGGTGTCGCCGGTGAGAAAGATGACTCGGTCCTTCAAGTCCGGCATGTGCTCATCAAGGAACTGAAAGAGCTGTTTGCCGTCGAAGGCAGGCATGCGGATATCGGAGAGAATGATGGCATATTCGCCACGGGCCAGCAGCGTCATGGCTTCGCGGCCGGAGTTGGCGAGGTCGAGATCGTAGTTTTCCTTGCTCAGGGCTTTGTCGAGGATGGCCAGGATGCTTTCGTCGTCATCAATGACCAACACCGGAACGTGGGCCGGCTCCTCTTCCGTGTCAATATCCACCAGATTGGTGGGAAGGGTCGTGCCGGCCACCGGCTCCCAGCGCGTCTGGCCGCGGCACTCCTTGCAGAGCCGGGTGAGGAACCCTACTTCGCGCAGGCGCTCCTCTTCGACAGGGCCGAGGAGCACATCGGCACGAGAGCCGCAGGTGTGGCAGCGAATGTGAATGGTGCGCATGACGGCCTACGGCCTCGGACGAGGCGCGAGCGCTGCGCTCACCAGCCTAGGACGGGGTCTCCTCGGCGCGCGCGGCGGCGCTGCGTCGTTCCTTTTCAGCGGACTCCTCCTTTTGCCGGTCGCGGAGCATCCGTTGCTCGGCCAGCTCCAGAATCTCGTCCAGACGGCGCTCGGGCGTGTAGCGGACGACGCCGATGGCGAAGCGCAGGCCAAATTCGGTCATCCCGCTGCGAGCGGTCCAGTCGCGCAGGCCCTGCTTGAGGCGGTCGGTGAGGATGTACGCGCCTTCGTCTTCAGTGTCGGGGAGGACCAGCAGAAACTCGTCGCCGCCGAAGCGCACACTGATGTCGGAGTTGCGGGTCTGGTTGCGGAAGATGTAGGCAATCTGGC
>JAXIPK010000300.1:0-3416 GCA_045402975.1 Acidobacteriota bacterium | reverse complement strand
CGCAGGTGAGAGGAAAGAAATCGATCCCCTCGCGCGGCGTGGTCTGGGCGCAGGCGGTGACGAGCACCACCGTATCGCCGTAACGAACCACCACGCTGCCGTTGGCTTGTTTGGCGATCTCGCCGGTCTCCAGAGAGAGCGGGCGGCCGCCGATTTCAACTTCTACACGTTGTGACATAGGTCCTCATTTGACGTTGGATTGGAAAGGATCTCGACAGTTCGGGAGACGAAAGGGCAGGACAGCCAAAAGCCGGGACAACTTGTTCCAGAAACCATCCGCTGAATCAAAAAGCGACCCGGCGCCGCTTCTACCTTCGCCCCGACGGTGTCGGGGTACCGCTGAATCCTGGTGGACTTACTTCCGCAAGCCGAGCTTTTCGACGATGCCCTTGTAGCGCTCGGAATCGTTGTTCTTCAGGTAGTCCAGAAGGCGCCGGCGCCGGCTGACCATCTGTATCAAGCCGCGCCGCGACGCGTGATCTTTGCCATGGGTTTTGAAATGGCCGGTGAGCTGGTTGATGCGCTCGCTGAGAATCGCGATCTGCACTTCGGGCGAACCCGTGTCTGACTTGTGCAGACGATGGCGCTCAATCACCCCTGTTTTTGCTTCCGGAGCCAAACCCATGACGTGCCGAGTCCTCTTTTCTTATCTCCTGTTCGTTTTCCTCTCGCCGAATAGCCTACCACAGGCCCCCCGAATCCGCAATCGCAGCGCTCTCGCGCCCTCTCCACCCGAGCCCCCAGGCACCTGCCTGGGGGAACACGTTTTCCCGGTGGCCGGTGCCACCGGGCTCGGATATGAATGTCTTAGCTCTTACGGTCCGAGTGCACGAGGGAGAGGAATTCGTGGCCCTTCGCCACGCAGGGCGGGGCTCAGGGTAAACGGGCGCCCGTAGTTGGCTCAGCCGCGATTGTGGGCACGCACGAGGGAGAGAAACTCGTGGCGCGTGCGGTCGTTGTCGCGGAAGAGGCCGAGCATGGAGCTGGTGACGGTAACGGAGCTTTTCTTTTCCACCCCGCGCATCATCATGCAGAAGTGCCGCGCCTCGACGATGACCCCCACGCCCTTGGGCTCGAGCTGCTCCCACAGCGTGCGGGCAATCTGGTTGGTCAGCCGCTCCTGGAGCTGCAAGCGGTGCGCGAAGACGTTCACCAGCCGCGGCAGCTTGCTCAGCCCCACTACTTTCTGCTTCGGGATGTAGGCGATGTGGCAGCGGCCGAAAAACGGCAGGATGTGATGCTCGCACAGGCTGTAGAACTCGATGTCTTTGACGATCACCATCTCGTCGTAGGCCAGCGAGTAGTAGGCCGAGTTGATGACTTTGGCCGGGTCTTTCTCGTAGCCCGCGGTCAGGAAGCGCAGGGCGCGCTCCACCCGCTCGGGCGTGCGCCGCAACCCTTCGCGCTCCGGGTCTTCCCCCAGCGCGGTCAGCAGCCGCCGCACCAGCGCCGGAATCTCCTCCTGCGTTTTCTCTTCGCGCAGGACGATTTCTTTCTCGCGTGCTTTCATCGTTGCTCCTCTCTCCAGAATACCAGCAAAGCAGATTTCGTTACGCTGAGATCCTTCGCCCCGATGAAACCGGGGCTCAGGATGACAAGCAGCAACCGCTGCTTGTCACTTGCCGGGCGCGGCGTACTGGCGTCCCTTCCAGCGCAGCGGCTCGCCGCGCAGGTACTTGCGCGCCGAGTAGAGCATCAGCGCCGCGAACAGCACGCTGCCCAGCGTGTAGTAGAGCAGGCAAACCATCGGGTAGCGGTTGCGCTGGAGCGCTTTGCCGTAGCGATAATGCCGCCAGCCGAGGATTCCCAGGTTCAAGCCCAGAATCCAACGGCTCACCGGCCAGCCTTGCCAGAGGCCCCAGATCGCCACCAGCGCCAGCAGCCAGACCAGCGAGTCGAGCGCCGCCCCGGCCACCGCGCCCGCCACCGTGCCGCGCCGCCGTCCGAAGAGCGGAAACAAATTCTTCGACCAGCCTTCCCACATCTGATCGAAGCTCAGATACATCCGCGAGCGCGCCAGGCCGTTGGCGCGCGCGAAGTGCAGCCGGCAGCCGGAGCGCTTCAGCAGCTGCGCCAGCGCCACGTCTTCGAGCATTTCGTCTTTCACCGCCGCATGCCCGCCGACGGCGTTGTAGGCCACGCGCGGCACCAGCAGCCACTCGCCGTTGGCGGCCGCCAGCTTGTCCTCCGGGTCGTTCACGCGCTCGTAGGGAAACTCCTCCGCCAGCCGGCAGTAGACGAAAGGAATCGTCGCCTTCTCCCACCAGGTGGGCATCTTCTGGTCGGGCGAAAAAGAAAGCATGGCGGCTCCGGTCTGGCGGGCGATGCCGAGCGCGGCCTCGACGGCGTGGGGCGCGTGGCGCACGTCGGCGTCGGTGAGCAGCAGCCAGGGCGCATGGGCGTGCTCGATGCCGCTGGCAACGGCGTGGTTTTTTCCCGTCCAGCCTTCGGGCAGCTCGGTGGTTTGCACCACGCGCAGCTGCGGCAGGTGTTGCTGCAAGGCGGCGAGGATCTCCCCGGTGCGGTCGGTCGAGCCGTCGTTGACGACGATGATCTCGAGCGGCACCGTCTGCGCCGCCAGAGACTCCACCGCGGCGGCGATGTTGGCTTCCTCGTTGCGCGCCGGTACAATGGCGCTGACCTGTGGTTCCGGCATCGTAGTACAGTGAGAAGGCTTCTCAGGCTTGCCGTAGCAAGCAGAGCGTGTTTGTCTGAGAAGGGGAAACTCATTATAGCGGATAGGGTGGGAGCGTGAAAGACAAGGTCACACCGGTGGTGCTGGGGCTGGTCCTGCTGGCGGTGCTGCTGGGAATGCGCCAGCCCGGCAGCCGCACCGAGTCGCCGCAGGCCGGCGAGGAGTCGCCGAACTTCAGCTTTGAACTCAACGGCCAACCGCGCGAGCTGCACGACCTGCGCGGGCAGGTGGTGCTGGTCAACTTCTGGGCCACCTGGTGCCCGCCCTGTGTGACCGAGATCCCTTCGCTCGAGCGCCTGCACCGCCGCCTGGGCCCGAAGGGCTTGGTCATTCTCGCCGTCAGCGTGGACGAGGACCCGATCGTGTACGAAAATTTCCTGCGCACGAACAACATCACCTTCGCCACCGTCCGCGACCCCGAAAAACGCATCTCGAACCAGTACGGCACTTTCATGTATCCCGAAACCTACGTCATCGACCGCCAGGGACGCCTGGTGCGCAAGATCATCGGCGCGCTGGAGTGGGACGAGCCCGACACCCTCGACTTCCTCAACCGCGTCCTGGAGCAAGGTGGGGGAGGCGGATGAATTGCGGGCGTTCACCACTCCCTCGACCTAGATTGTGCGAGACCCAATGGACAAAGTTGTCTTTTCTGGCAAAGAAGTAGTCGTTCCGTCTGGCTACAAGCACCTGGGACGCTATCTCAAGAATCTGGCCCAAG
>JAXIPK010000033.1:0-5417 GCA_045402975.1 Acidobacteriota bacterium | reverse complement strand
CTGTTGATTGTGGCCATGGCACCCACGGCGCGGGCGCAGACCGCCGACACTGACTTGGCAGCGCGGCTCAAGGCGCTCGAAGAGCGCGTGCGGCAACTGGAGGCGGAGCTGGCGGCGCTGCGCACCAGCCCGCCCGGCGCGCCGGTGACGGCCGTTGCGGCGGCCCCGGCCACCGCGCCTGCTGCGGGCGGTGCGCCCGGCGCGCCGACGGCGCAGTTGCCGGTCTACGGCGGCGCGAGCGCCGCCGCCAAGGTCTTCAACCCCGACATCAGCCTGGTCGGCGACTTTGTCGGCGCTCTGGGCCGCAACTCGGTCAATCCCATGCCCGTACTCGAAGCGTCCGAAGCGGAGCTGGGTTTGCAGGCCATCATTGACCCCTTCGCCCGGGGCGACGTCTTCCTCTCCTTCGGCGAAGAAGGTGTGGAGCTGGAGGAAGGCTACATCACCTTCACTTCCCTGCCCGCCGGGCTGCTGGCCAAGGTGGGCAAGCGGCGTTTGGAGTTCGGCGTCGTCAACAAACTGCACACCCACAACCTGCCGTGGATTGATCGCCCGCTGGTCACCGAAAACCTGCTGGGCGGCGAAGACGGCCTCAATGACGCCGCACTCTCCCTCAGCCGCCTGCTGCCCGCGCCCAAGAATGTTTTTCTTGAAGCTACTGTGGAAGTGGGCCGCGGCGACTCCGCCGACGTCTGGGAGTCGAGCCAGCGCAGCGACGTCAGCGTCCTCGGCCACTTGCGCGGCTACGGCGACCTGACGGAAGAAACCAACCTCGACCTCGGCTTCTCCTACGGCCGCGGCCACAACGACTTCGGCAGCTCGTTCATCACCGACCTCTACGGCGTCGACGCCACCGTGCGCTGGAAGCCGCTGCGCCGCGCCATCTACCATTCCTTCCTGGCGCGCACCGAGCTGGTCTGGAGCCGCCGCCGCGAGCCGCTCGACACCCAGACGGCTTTCGGGATGTACACCAGCGCCGAGTATCGTCTCAACCGCCGCTGGACGCTGGGCGGCCGCTTCGACTGGTCGGAGCGCGCCCGCGACGCCAGCCTAACCGACAAGGGCGTCTCCGCCATCTTCACCTACTGGCCCAGCGAGTTCAGCCAACTGCGCTGGCAGTATCGCTACGCCGACTACGCCGAAGGGAAGCAGGGCAACGAGCTTCTCTTCCAGTTCCTGTACATCATGGGCGCGCACGGCGCGCATCCATTCTAAGGAGCCACGATGAGAAAACACTCGCTCTTCACCGGAGCCCTGGCAGTGGCCGCGCTTTTCTTCTCGCTGGCCTCGGGGCCGGCGGCGGAGGCGGCTTCGAAGCTCAACGTGGTGACGACAACCGAGGATCTGGCGTCGCTGACGCGGGAAGTGGGCGGCGACCACGTCGAGGTCGAGTCCATCGCCCGCGGCTATCAGGACCCCCACTTCGTCGAGGCCAAGCCCAGCTTCATCCTCAAGCTGAACCGCGCTGACCTGTTGGTGGCCGTCGGGCTGCAACTGGAAATCGGCTGGCTGCCGCCGCTGGTCACGCAGAGCCGCAACCCGCGCATCCAGCCAGGCACGACCGGCTACCTCGAGGTGGCGCAGTTCTGCAAAATCCTGGAAATCCCTACGGGGCAGATTACCCGCGCCATGGGCGACGTCCATCCGCTCGGCAACCCGCACTACTGGCTCGACCCGGAAAACGGCCGGCTCATCGCCCAGGGCATCGCCAACAAGCTGGGCGAGCTGCGACCCCAGGAGGCGAGCTACTTCCAGCAGCGCTTCCAGGATTTCAGCCAGCGCCTGGCGGCGGCCGAAAAAGTCTGGGAGCAGAAGGTGGCGCCCTACCGCGGCCGCAAGGTCGTTACCTACCACCGCTCCTGGCCGAACTTCGCCGAACGCTTCGGCCTCAACGTGGTGGGCTACGTCGAGCCCAAGCCCGGCATCCCGCCTTCGCCCAGCCACACCCTCGAGCTCATCAACATGATGAGGCGGGAGAACATCAAGCTGATTCTGGTCGAGCCCTACTTCGATCTGAAGACCCCCAACGCGGTGGCGCGCGAGAGCGGCGCCGAAGTGGTGGTGCTGCTGCCCTCGGTGGGCGGTGAGAAAGAGGTGACTGATTATTTCAAGCTTTTCGAGTACGATATCAACTTACTCGTCGCCGCGTTCGGGCGAACCAAATAAATGAGCACTTTTGAGTTTCTGGCGGCGCCGTTTGTCGCCAGCCTGATTCTGACCGGCATCCACGCCTACCTCGGCCTGCACGTGGTGGAGCGCGGCGTCATCTTCGTCGACCTGGCCCTGGCGCAGATCGCCGCCCTGGGCGCCACCATCGCCATTGTGATGGGCATGGACCCGCACGGCTCCAGCGCCTATTGGACGAGCCTCGCTTTCACTTTTCTTGGCGCAGGTATCTTCGCCGTGGCGCGTCCGCGTCGCGCCCACATACCGCAGGAAGCCTTCATCGGTATCGCCTACGCCGTGGCTGCCGCCGGCGCCATCCTGGCCATGAGCAAAGCCACCGGCGAGACCGAGCACTTGAAGGACATGCTGGTGGGCAACATCCTGGCGGTGAGCTGGCCGGAGGTGGGGCGCACCGCACTGCTCTACGGCGTCATCGGGCTGTTCCATTACATCTTCCGCCGCAAGTTTCTGATGATTTCCACCAATTCGCGCGCCGCCGAAGCGCAGGGCGTTTCCATCCGCCTCTGGGATTTTCTGTTTTATGCCTCGTTCGGCTTCGTGGTGACGTCGTCGGTGGCCATCGCCGGCGTACTGTTGGTTTTCTGCTACCTGATTGTGCCGTCGGTGGGCGCCATGCTCTTTGCCGACCGCATCGGCCCGCGGCTGGCGATTGGCTGGACCATGGGCACGCTGGTCTCGGCGCTCGGCGTCTATCTCTCCGTACACTTCGACACCCCTACGGGAGCGACCATTGTTTGTACCTTCGGCGCCGTCCTGGTGGTGATGTTCCTGGCGCACCTGGTCGTCTTCCACGGCGAGAAAGCCCGCGACCTCCACGGTGCCCAGTCCGCCAAACTGGTCCCCGGCAATCCCGGAAACAAGAAGGAAGCAGAGTAGCCATCCTCGGCTCCGTGTATCCTCCGTGTATCCTCCGTGTCCCTCTGCGTACCGCTGCATCTCTGCGGTATGATTCCGCGGCCCTATGAGCTTCCGGTTCGAAATCGTAGCCCGCGACGCGCACTCGCGCGCGCGCGTCGGACGGCTGGTAACACCGCATGGCGCGGTAGATACGCCGGTGTTCATGCCGGTGGGAACGGCGGCGAGCGTGAAGGCGATGCCGCAGCCGCTGCTGGAAGAGCTTGACGCACAATTGCTGCTGGCCAACACCTACCACCTCTTTCTTCGTCCCGGCCACGAGGTCATCCGCGAGCTGGGTGGACTGCATCGCTTTATGGCCTGGCCGCGCGCCCTGCTGACCGATAGCGGCGGCTTCCAGGTATTCTCGATGAACTCGATCCGCACGGTTAGCGAAGACGGCGTCAGCTTCCGCTCGCACCTGGACGGCAGCGCCCAGTTCCTCTCCCCCGAGAAAGCGATGGAGGTGCAAGTGGCGCTCGGCGCCGACCTCATCATGGCGCTCGATGAATGCCTGCCCTGTCCCTCGAGCCACGAAAAAGCCAAACAATCGATGGAGCTGACGCTGCGCTGGGCGCAGCGCTCCCAACAAGCCTTCTGGAAATCAAACTCGCGCAGCCAGGCGCTGTTCGGCATCGTGCAGGGCGGGATGTTTGCCGAGTTGCGCCGCGAATGCACCGATCGCCTGCTGGAGATGGACTTCCCCGGCTACGCCCTCGGCGGCCTGGCGGTGGGCGAGCCGGCCGCGCTCAGCTACGAAATGACTGACGCCAGCATCGCCATGCTGCCCGAAGACAAGCCGCGCTATGTGATGGGCGTGGGCTACCCGCTCGACTTGATCGAGTACGTCCGCCGCGGCGTGGACATGATGGATTGCGTGCTCCCCACCCGCAACGCCCGCAACGGCTACCTCTTTACCTCCGCCGGCGTGGTGCACATCCGCAACGCCCAGTACGCGCGCGACCCGCGCCCGCTGGATGAGAATTGCTCCTGTGCTGTTTGCCGCCGCTACTCGCGCGCCTACTTGCGCCACCTCTTCAACGCCGGTGAGATGCTGGCTGCCACCCTCGCCACGCACCACAACCTGCACTTCTACCTCGACCTGATGCGGCGCATCCGTCGGGCCATTGGGGAAGGCACGCTCGAAACACTGGCGGCAAGGCTTGCCGAGACCCCGCCAACCGAGCCTCTCTGAGAGGGGCCGCTTCAAGGAGCGCCCCGCCCATGCGTTGCAACGCGTTGTGCACGCATTACGCGCCGGGAATGAGGGAGAGGACAGGGAGGAGACTTTTTTCAGTGGAGCGCGGCCTTGACAGCCTGCGCGGGGTCGGGCATTCTATCTTTTCTGGGATGCAGCCTGCGTCCCGACTTGTCGGGACATGTGATTGAACATCCTGGCCCCGAGCAGCGGTCGGGGGCAGGATTTCTTTTGTGGGGAGGGAAAGGTTGCCGGTTTTGTGGGCCGCCCTGTGGCTTCAGGGGCAACAACCAAGCGCGTGGATCAACGTTCTCCCCTTCGTTCTTCTTTTCGCCATTTTTTATTTCCTGCTGATTCTGCCGGCGCAGCGGGAGCGTAAGCGGAAGCAACAGATGTTGTCGGCGCTCAAGCCGGGCGACCGCGTGCTGACCAGCGGCGGGCTCTACGGCACGGTGGTGGGTTTGAAAGACGAGATCGTTCAGTTGCGCATCGCCGACCAGGTGCGGGTGGAAGTGGCCCGCGGAGCCATCGCCGGCGTGCAATCGCAAAAAGAAGAAGGGGCCAAGAGCTAGACTCCAGTTATGGGCGGCAACTTGGGAACCAAAGCGGTCATCATCTTCGGCGTCATCCTCGCCTGCGTGGTGGGGCTCACCTGCTTCCACAAGGGCCTCGACGCCAAGACCCAATTCCGTTTTCCCACCAGCATCGAGACGCTCAAGGAGAACGTCGGCACCCGCGTCAACCTGGGCCTCGACCTCCGCGGCGGCATGCACCTCATCCTTCAGGTCCAGGTCGAAGACGCCATCAATGCGGAGACCGACCAGCTCTCCGAGCGACTCAAGACTCTGCTGCGCGAGCAGAACATCACTTACGAGGCGGTGCGCAAAACCGACCTCACTCACGTGCAAATCACCGGCATCCCGGCCGAGCAGCTCCAGAAAGCTCGCGACTTCCTCGTCAGCCAGTACCAGGGCGGTTACGTCCTGGGCTCGCTGGGCGGCGACCAGAGCGGCTACGTGCTGGAGATGACGCCCGCCTTCCAGGCGCAGATCCGCCAGGATACGCTGCGCGCCGCCATGGAAACCATCCGCCGACGCATTGACAGCCTGGGCGTGGCCGAGCCCACCATCGCCGAACA
>JAXIPK010000057.1:0-2948 GCA_045402975.1 Acidobacteriota bacterium | reverse complement strand
TCGTGCGAAGGAGCCAGGACGCCTTCGCGGCCCGTCTTGAGCTTGTCTAGGTACCAGGTACTTGGTACTAAGTACTTTTTCTCTTATCTGTGTTCATCTGTGTTTATCTGTGGTTTCATAAATGCCTATGCTGCTGGTCATTGATGTCGGCAACACCAACACCGTGCTGGGGGTGTATGACGGCGAGCGGCTGGCCGCCCACTGGCGCCTGGTGACCGCGCACCAGCAAACGGTGGACGAGTACGGCATCCTGGCGCGTAACCTGCTGCAATACGCCGGGCTTGATGCCAGCGAAATCAGCGGCGTCATCATCAGCTCCGTCGTTCCCCCGCTCGACCTCACCCTGGCCGAATTGGTGCGGCGATACTTCAAGCTCGACCCGCTCTTCGTCGAGCCTGGCATCAAGACCGGCATCCGCATCCACTACGAAAACCCGCAGGAGGTCGGCGCCGACCGCATCGCCAACGCCGTGGCGGCGTTCGAGAAGTACGGCGGGCCGGCCATCATCGTCGATTTCGGCACCGCCAGTACCGTCGACGCGCTCTCCGACACGGGCGACGACCTGGGCGGCGTCATCACCCCCGGCCTGGGCATCGCTTCCGACGCGCTCTTCCAGCGCGCGGCGCGGCTGCCGCGCGTGGCCATCGCCGAGCCGGAGAGAATCATCGGCACCAACACCGTGGCCTCGATTCAGTCCGGGCTGTTCCACGGGTTTCTGTCGCTGGTGGACGGTGTGATTGACAAGCTGAAGGCCGAAATGGGCGGCAACGCGCGCGTCATCGCCACCGGTGGACAGGCGTCGCTGCTGGCCGGCGCTTCGCGCCACATCGAGCAGGTGGACGAGTTCCTTACCCTCGACGGCCTCCGGCTGCTTTACGCCCGCAACGCCGACGCCGCCGCCAAGCCTGCCGCCAAAAAGAAACCCAAGCCCCGCCGCTGACAACGCACCGCGTTGTCATCCTGCTTGTCCCGAGCCGCGCCCGGTGCAGCGAGGGAAGCGCGGTCGAGAGACGTTCTTTCTTCCATCCGTGTTAATCCGTGTTCATCCGTGGTTACAAAGTTTTCAGATCGGCCCCGCCCCGATCATCCTTCGCCGCCACTGCCACAGATACCACGAGGCCACCGTACGCCAGGGCCGCCACGGCTCGGCCAGCGCGCGCATCTTCGCTTCGCTCGGATGGCGCCGCAACCGGTAGAGGTCCTTCGCCGCCAGTTGCAGCCCCAGGTCGTCCACCGCCCACACGTCCGGCCGCCCGAGCGAAAAAATCAGGAACATCTCCGCCGTCCAGCGCCCAATGCCTTTGACCTCCGTCAGCGTCTCGATGACTTCTTCGTCCGGTAGACGCCCGACGCGGTTCAACGGCAGGGCGCCGTCGCTGGCTCTTGCGGCGAGGTCCTTCAGGTAGCGCATCTTCTGCGGCGAGACTCCGGCGGAGCGCAGCCGCCGCCGCGGCGTACGCAGCAATTCTTCGGGTGTCGGGAAGCGGCCCTCGCCGGGGCCGTAGAGTTGGCGGAAGCGCCGCGTGATGCTCTGCGCCGCCTTCAGCGCCAGTTGCTGATGCAGGATGGCGCGCATCAACGCCGCGAATCGGTTGGGAATCCGCACCAGGCGGAACGGCCCCACCTGCTCGATGGCGCGGCCCATCACCGGGTCGGCCTGCTTCAAATGTCGAACCGCGACGCTGGCATTGATCATGGAATCGCTTGGCTCCTCGGCGGGCACACCATCCTAACAAATCCGCGTTCATCCGTGCATGCCCTGAGCTTGTCGAAGGGTTCATCCGTGGTTACACTATCCGCATGAGCGACGACGGGGTGGTTCCCGTGCTGAACTACTACACCCAAATCGAAGAGTACTTCTGGCAGAAGCGCGGCGCCCACCTGCTGGTTTCCACGCTCGACTGGGCGGTCATCGAAACCTGGCAGCGCGCCGGTATTCCTCTCGAAGTCGTTTTGAAGGGAATTGACCGCGCCTTCGAGCGTTACGACGCCAAGCGCCGCGGCCGCCCCATCAAGAGCCTGCTTTACTGCGTCGACGCGGTCGCCGACGCCGCCGAAGAAGCCAAAGAAGCGGCGGTCGGCGGCGCCACGTCCGCCGCGCGCCCTGCTCCTTTCGTCAGCGGCGAAGTGCCCGCCTACCTGCGCGCCAACGCCGCCGCTCTGCGCGAAGCGGCGCAAGCGCTGTCGGCGTCCGGTGAAGATGCGGCGGTACGCGACATCGCGGCCGCGCTCGAGGCGCTGGCCGAACAGCCCGCCACTCAAAACTCGCAGAACCTCGAAGACCTGGAGCGCCACCTGACGGTCTTCGAAGAGAAGTTGCTGGCAGCCCTGACCCAGGCGGCCAGCGCCGATGAGCTGGTTGAGCTGCGCCGCGAGGTCGAGCGCGGCCTCGCTCCCTACCGCCGCAAGATGAAACCCGAGCAACTGGCCATGATTGAAAAGCAATTTCTGCAGAAGAAACTTTTCGAGCGCCACAACCTGCCGCGCCTGAGCCTGTTTTACTTGCCCGTCGGCTCTACCGCGCCGCCCGGCGAAGGAGCTTGATCGTGGACTCCTTCACCGTGCGCGTCGAGAAGCTGGTCTATGGCGGCGAAGGGCTGGGCTACCACTCCGGCAAACCGGTGTTCGTTCCCTTCGTGCTTCCGGGTGAAGTCGTGGAAGTCTTTCCCACCGAAGAGTCGCGCAAGCTCATCCGCGGCCTGCCCGGCCGGGTGCAGGAGCCCGCCGCGGAGCGCATCCAGCCCGGCTGTCCCTATTTCGCGCGCTGCGGCGGCTGCCACTACCAGCATCTTGACTACGACAAGCAACTCGCCCTCAAGGTCGGCATTCTCCGCGAAACGCTGCGGCGCCTGGGCAAGATCGAGTGGGCCGGCGAAATCCCGGCGCACGCTTCGCCGCCGTGGAACTACCGCAACCGCATTCAGCTCAAACTCGGTCCGCACCCCGCC
>JAXIPK010000099.1:0-2612 GCA_045402975.1 Acidobacteriota bacterium | reverse complement strand
CGGAGAAATACTGCGGCAGCAGCAGAAAGCTGATGATGAACCGCGCCAGGATGTAACCCAGCACCAACTGAAGGAAAGCGAGGTTGCCGCCGAAGGCCAGCGCCGGCGTGCCGATGATGGTGAGCGTCGAGGTCTCGGGGGCGACGAGGGAAAGCGACATCGCCCACCCGGGCGTGGCTCCGCCGCCGAGAAAATAATCCTGCAAGCCACGCTGGCGGCGGAAGTAGGCGCCGAGAGCGGTGACGCCGGCGAGATAAACGATAACAATGGCCAGGTCGAGCCAACCGAAGCCCAAGGCGTCTCCGCAACTCCGGCTTCGGAGTCTAGTCGAAGCCAGAAAAGGAGGCAAGGAAGGGGGTGGGAGGCGCTCAGGGGATGGCCCGCCCATGCGTTCAAACGCGTTCTGTACGCATAACGCATCGTGCCCCGCCCTGTCCTACCCCCCCGCGTTGCCTGAGGCCAAAAGCCGCTATGCTATCCTTGGGCCACGATGGGCTTCGTTCTCGGCATTGACGGCGGCGGGACCAAGATTGACTGCGTGCTAGCCGATGAAGCCAGCGAAGTGCTGGCGCGCGCCACCGGCGCCGGCGCCAACCTGCGGCGGACGACACCGGAAGAGCTGCGCCGCGCGCTGGCGGCCTGCTTCGATTCCCTGCGCACCAGTGCCAGCCTCCAGGAACTTCGTCCCGAAGTGGTTTGCGCCGGATTTGCAGGGGCCAGCGACCCCCAGGCGCAGGCCATGGCCAAGCAGGCTCTCTCCGAGCTGCTTCGCCCGCAATCGCTCTACGTCGTCGGCGATATGGAGGTGGCGCTCGAGGCCTCCGTCGGCGCCGGCCCCGGCGTAGTGCTGGTGGCCGGCACAGGCTCGATTGCCTTCGGGCGCAACGCCGCGGGACAAAACGCCCGCGCCGGCGGCGAAGGCGCGCGGCGCAACACGGCGGGGGAGCTGTCCGGCGACGCCGGCAGCGGGTTTGAAATCGGCCGGCGCGCCATCGAGGCCATCCCGCAAACAGAGACCATCCTGGCCGAGGCGGTTGCGGCCGTGCTGGGCGCGGAGCGCACCGAAGACCTCAAGGGCTGGCTGACGCCCGAGCGGGCCGCCGAGCTGGCTTCGCTGGTGCCGCTGGTGACGCGCGCCGCGCGCCGCGGCGACCCGGTGGCGGGCGACATTCTCGAACAGGCCGGCGCAGCGCTGGCCCAATTGGTCGAGGGCGTCTTGACCGAGCTCGACGTCCTCAACACGGACTTTCACGTCTTCGCCACCGGCGGCGTCTTCAGCGAGAGCCCGGAAGTGCTGAAGAGTGTCCGAAGCGCGCTCCAGCGCGCCGCACCGCGCGCCGTCGTCGAGCGGCTGGAGACTTCGCCGGCCGAAGGTGCGGTCCGGCTGGGCCAGCGCCTCTGGCTCGCGGAACGCTCCGGCGCACGAGCGTAAAACTTATGGACACGCTCGAAGAACGGATGGAACGCGCCCAGCGCGGCGGCCCGGAAGAGCTGGCGCTGCTGGTGCACGACCCGGCGCTGGAAGTGTTGACCGAACTGCTGCGCAACCCGTCGCTGGCCGAAAGCCACCTGCTGATTCTGTTGGCGCGCAAGAACCTGCCCAGCGAGCTGCTTGAAATAGTGGCCAAGAACGAAGAGCTCATCAAGAACCAGCGCGTGCGCGCCGCCGTGGTCCGCCATCCCAAAACGCCGCGCCTGGCGGCCATGCGCCTGCTGAAGTTCCTTTATCTCTTCGACCTGGTGGCGGTGAGTCTCGAACCCGCAGTGGCGACCGAAATCAAGCACATGGCCGAGGAGCAAATCATCGCCCGCCTCCAGCAGGTACCGCTCGGCGAGCGCATCACGCTGGCGCGCCGCAGCTCGGCCCGCGTGGCGGCGGCGCTGCTGGCCATCGGCGACGCCCAGGTGATTCCCGCCGCGCTCGAAAATCCTCAGATGACCGAATCGGCGCTGCTCGGCGTCCTGCGCCAGGACGAATTGCCGCCGCTGGTGGTGGAAGGGCTGGCGCGGCACCCGAAGTGGTCGGTGCGCTACGACCTGCGCCTGCAGCTTGTCCGCCACCCGCTCACGCCGCTGGCGCTGGCGCTCACCTTTCTCCCCGACCTCAAGCCCGACGATCTGCTGCTCATCGCCACCGACCAGAGCATGACTCCGACGATGCGCGCTTATGTTCACGCCGAAGCGGAACGCAGGCTGCACCGGCGCGGCGGCTAACTCATCAGAGGGGGCAAAGCAGGTCCCTCGAGAGATCTGCTTTCCCCTAGGGTTTCTGGGTGGGGCGAAGCTCGATCTCGCTCGCGAAGCTGGTCGCCGACTGCTCCAGCAACCAGCCCACCGTGCGGGCCACGTCTTCGGGCTGGAGCATCTTCTGCGGGTCTTTCCCGGCGTGCGGAGAAAACTCGGTGTGCACGCTCCCGGGACAAATCACGCTGACGCGAATCCCGTAGCCGCGCAGGTCTTCGCCCATGCACTTGGTCAGCCCCATCAGGCCCCACTTGGAGGCGCAGTAGGCCGCGGCCCCGGCGAAGAAGTTCTTCCCCGCCAGCGAGCCGATGTTGATGATGTAGCCTGAGCGCTGGCGGATCATCTGCGGCGCCACTGCCCGCGAGCAC
>JAXIPK010000369.1:0-3169 GCA_045402975.1 Acidobacteriota bacterium | reverse complement strand
CACCAGCGTGCGGTAGCGCACGATGGCATAGCGGTCAATCTCGGGAAAGCGTTTGCGAGACTTTTCAGCCATACGGTTCAGAGATTTCCGGGTCCCCTGCGGAGCGGAGGCTCCGTGCCCATCCAGCGACAGTAGCACAATGTTTCAGAGCGTTCAATCGCCCCAACGTCCTATTCCGGCCCGCCTTGTGCGCTCCCGAGGGTTCCCCTATAATGATTGGTTTGCGGCTAGAAAGCGGAGGCCGCAAGCAGGCAGGCGAAACCAAACCATGCTGAAAGTCTTCCGACAGCGCAAGTCCGCCGTCAAGGTGTTGCTGTACGCCATCGTGGGCCTGGTGGGCCTGATGATGGTGGTGACGCTGGTGCCGGGATTGGGCGGCGGACGAACGGACTTGTTCGACCGCCAGGACGTGCTGGCGCGGGTGGACAAGCAAATCATCACCGAAGACGACGTGCGGCGGGAGTACAGCCGGCGCTCGCGCGCCTTCGGCGGCGAGAACGACCTGTTCCGCAACCTGATTCTGGATCAGGCGATGAAGGAATTGATCGAAGAGAAGGTGGTCGAGTACGAAGCCGACCGGCTGGGCTTCGAAGTGCCGCCGGAAGTTCTCTCCCAGCAGCTCAAGCAGATCCCCTGGCTCTATCCGGAAGGAAAGTTCATCGGAGCGGAGAGTTATCGCACGGTGGTGCAGTCGGAGTTCAGTCTAACGGTGCCGGAATTCGAGTACATGGTGGCGCGGCGGACGAAGACCGCGCGGCTGGTGGCGTGGGTGACAAGCGGGGTGATGGTGGGGCCGGCCGATATCGAGCGCGCCTACCGCCAGCAGCGGGAGCAGGTGCAGATCGAGTACGCGGTGCTGGCCACCGACGATTTCGCGCGAAGCCTGCAGCCGAGCGAAGCGGAGTTGCGGGACTACTTCGAGAAAAACAAAGAACGCTACGCCATCCCGGAGCGGCGCGCGGTGCGCACGGTCTGGGTGAGCGAGGCAGTGCTGGCCGGCCGCGTTCAAGTGAGCCCGCGCGAGCTACAGACCTACTACGACGGTCACCGCGCCGAGTACTTTGTGCCCGAACAAGTGCGGGTGCGCCAGATTCTGCTGCTCAAGCAGCCGCCTGCTGGCGCAGCAGCGCGGGATGCGGCACAGCTGCGCCAGACGGCCGAGCAAGCGCTGTCGGAAGCGAAGCGGGGGAAGGATTTCGCGGGGCTGGTCAAGCAATACTCCGACGACCAGAGCAGCCGCGCCAAGGGCGGCGAGCTGGGCTGGGTGCAGCGCGGGCAGGCCGCGCCGGAAGTGGACCAGAAGCTGTTCGCGATGAAGCCGGGCTCCATCGAGCTGATTGAGACCGGCTACGGAATCCACGTGGCCCAGGTGCTGGAGCACCAGCCGGAGCACTACCGGCCGCTGGCCGAGGTGCAGCCGCAGATTGAGTCGGTGCTGAAGCAGCAAAACGTCCGGCAGCGCGCCGAGGCCGATGCGCGCCGGCTGGTGGAGGCGGTGCGGGGCGGCAAGTCGCTGGACGCCGCGGCGCAGGAGCAGGGTTGGGTGGTGCAGGACGTGCCGCCGTTCGCGCGCGGCGAGTCCACCGCACCGTTCGGCGACAACCCCGAGTTTCAGGACTGGGTTTTCCGGGTTTCGGCCGACAACGTGGGCAAGGCGGTGAGCGACCCCATCCCGGTGATGGGCGGGTCGCTGATCGCACAGGTGAAGCAGGTGCTGGCCTCGCACCCAGGGACGTACGAAGAAGTGCGCGACAAAGTGGTGCAGGCTTACCGGAACGAACGCGGTGCGATAATGGCGCGCGAGACGGCGGAGAAACTGGCGGCAGAAGCGAAGGCAAGCGGTGACCTCAAGCGCGCCGCGCGGACGCTTGGAATCGAGGTCAAGACCAGCGACAGAGTCACGCGCGACCAACCCGTCCCCGGCCTGGGCCCGCTGCGCAGCCTCGCGGGCGCCTTCAGCCTGCCAGAGGGCGCGGTGAGCGACGCGGTCGCCCAGGGCGACACCCGCGTGGTGTTCAAGGTAATCGCCCGGCAGACGGTCGACCCGAACTTGATCAGCCTGGGGGAGCGCGAGGCGCTTCGCAACCAGCTCTTGCAGGAAAAGCGCGGGTTTGCCTGGGCGCTCTATGTGGAGGCGTTGCAGAAGCGGCTCAAGGCGGAAAAGGTTCTCGAGATCAACGAAGAAACGCGCAAGCGCATCCTGGGCACTAAGGCCTGAGCCCGCCACTCTCCCGGTTTCTGTTTTGAGTCAACGAGTTTTTCTCCGCCTGCGGGCGGCACGCCGGCGCTTGCGGGGCGCGGCGGCTCCGGTTCCCCCTCCAGAGCTCTCGTAGGCGAACTGCCCGGTGTCCACCCACTCGCTGCGAATCAGCGTCCACCAATCAAGCGCCAGGCCCTGGAGCACGAACTCGTAGGGCAGGTGGCCGTAGCCCTGGTCGCCCCAGTCCGTCCCCCAGGAGTTGCGGACCCGGAAAGCACCCGTGGTTTTGAGACCGCCGGGGTTGGTGTTTTGAATCACTTTCTTGTCGTCGTAGCCGACGACGACCATGGCGTGACCGCCGGGGCTCTTCTCTCCCGGAGTGGGGAAGGGGATATCCCCTGTTGAGGCCGACTGCGCAATCGAGCTGTACACCGTGAAGCCGAACATGGCAGGCAGGCCGGCGCGCAAGAAGGATTTGATGCGGCTGAGCAGATCGGTCTCGGAGGTGCCGGGCGGGTCGAGGCAGATGTACTTCACCGCCTGGTAGTTTTGCGCGAAGGCGTAGCAGAAGGCCGGAGGTTCTTTTTCATAGTCAGCGACCTTGTAGGGCCAGTACTCCTCCGGCGGCGCGCCGAAAAGCACCAGAGCGCCCATGGCGGTGCGCAGGAAGGCGCCGGTGTCTCCGGTCACGCCCAGCATGTTGCGGGTGACTTTGTAGAGGAAGAGGCGGGAGGCGTCGATGTGCTTGCCGAAAGCGCGCTGCTCGAAATACTCCAGCAGCGCCACCGCAGCGTTGGCGGTGCAGGAGTTCAGGCTTTGCTGGTTCTCGATCGGGGGACACCAGCGGCGGAGATCGACCGAAGCCGGCAGTCCTTTCCCACTCGGCTTCGCCAGTCCGATGCGCCGCAGCAGAGGCTGGACTTTCTCATGTTCCGGGGTGAAGTCACGAATATCAGGGAGGTCGGGCAG
>JAXIPK010000035.1:0-8579 GCA_045402975.1 Acidobacteriota bacterium | reverse complement strand
CAATCGCTATCATCCCTGGAATCAGCTAGTTACAGGCTTTCGTTGACTTTACTCGCTGCCTCGGTTACTTTCTCACTTCCGGGCACGATGGGATACATCGAAAACCGCTTCGAAAAAAATTTCATCATCAGCACGGTTGATTACGTCTTCAACTGGGCGCGTAAGTCCGCCATCTGGCCGATGACGTTCGGCCTGGCGTGTTGCGCCATCGAGATGATTGCCTCGAGCACGGCGCGGTTCGACATCGCGCGTTTCGGCGCCGAAGTGTTCCGTCCCAGCCCGCGGCAATCCGATCTGATGATCGTCGCCGGCACGGTGACCCTGAAGATGGCGCCGGTGATCCAGCGCATCTGGGACCAGATGCCCGACCCGAAGTGGTGCATCTCGATGGGCGCCTGCTCAAGCGTGGGCGGGCCGTTCAACGTTTACTCGGTGCTGCAGGGCGTGGACAAGATCGTGCCGGTGGACGTCTACGTCGTCGGCTGCCCGCCGCGCCCGGAAAATCTTTTTTACGCGCTGCTGAAGCTGCAGGACAAGATTGATCAGATGTCGCTGGCCAAACGTCCCACCGAAGTGCGGCTGCGCGTCGGGATGGTGGAGGACTTCAAGCGCAGCGTGATGGTGGCCCAGACGCCGAACCCGCGCTAGGGGGAGCCGACCGCATGCCGCGATTCGTGAAAGTCGCCAAGCTGAACGAAATGCCGCCCGGGACGACGCGCGAATTCCAGGCCGACGGCCGGATGATTGCGCTCTTCAACGTCGGCGGACGTTTCTTCGCGCTCGACAACACCTGCCTGCACCGCGGCGGACCGCTAGGGCAGGGGGTGCTGGAGGGCGAGTGCGTCACCTGCCCCTGGCACGGCTGGCAGTACAACGTCACCACCGGCGAGGCCGTCTTCAACGAGCAGATCAAAGTGGCGACTTACGAGGTCCAGGTGGAGGGCGACGATATCTGTGTGGGGCTGTAGGTGAGCGAGCGCCATTTGAGCCGCTACTGGCTGTTTGCCACCGATCCCAGCGTCTACCATTGGGACACGCTCTTTGTGAAGGGCAAGGAGCTCTGGAACCACATCCGCAGCGACGCCGCGCTGCGCTACTTCAAGCAGGTGCGCCGCGGCGACCACGTGCTCTGCTACCACGGCCCGCCCGAGCGTTCCCTCTACGCGCAGGCGGTGGTGGCCTCCGATCCCTATCCCGATCCCTACGGGCGCGGGAAAAACCGACTTGCCGTTGATTTGAAAGCCTTTCAGCGCCTGCCGCGCGTCGTGCCGTTCAAGGAGATGAAAACCAATCGGATTTTGCGGAGAATGAAGTTCCTGGTGCGCCCGCGCGTGGCTGTGGCGCCGGTGAGCGAGGCGGAGTACAACGAGGTCCTGCGCATCGCCGGGGTTTCGCTGGGGCCCTTCCGCTAGGGCCGTTCCTTCCGGAGGGAATCCATGAACACATTGAAACGGGCGCGCTTTCTGCTGCTGGCCGCGGTCCTGCTGCTGAGCGCCAACGCCGTGGCGGCCGGCGACGAAACCACCGAACCGTTCGACCTGCTCATAACCGGCGGACGAGTCGTGGATGGCAGCGGCAATCCCTGGGTGCAAACCGATCTCGGCATCCGTGGCGACCGCATCGTGGCTCGGGGAAAACTCGCCGGCCATCCCGCGCGGCGGGTGATTGACGCCACGGGCCTGGTGGTCGCGCCGGGTTTCATCGACATGCTGGGGCAGTCCGAGCTCTCTTTGCTGGTGGACTCTCGCGCAGAGAGCAAGATTCGCCAGGGAATCACCACCGAAATTACCGGCGAAGGCGGCTCGGCCGCTCCGCAGAACAAGCGCACCCTCGAAGACCTCGACCCTTTTGTCACTCTCTTCAAGATTGAGATTGATTGGCGTGACTTCGCTGGCTACTTCGCCCGGCTGGAGCGGCAGGGAATCGCCATCAACTTCGGCAGCTACGTCGGCGCCACACAGGCGCGGCAGGCTGTCGTAGGCTCGGAGAAGCGCGCGCCGACTCCGGCGGAGCTCGAGCAGATGAAGAAACTGGTCGCCGAGGCGATGCAGCAGGGCGCGCTGGGCCTTTCCACTTCGCTCGTCTACGCGCCGGCCAACTACGCCACGACCGACGAACTGGTCGAGCTGGCGCGCGTTGCGGCCGGCTACGGCGGCACTTACGCCAGCCACATGCGCGGCGAAGGTCGCAACATCTTCGCGGCGCTCGAAGAAACTTTCACCATTGCGCGGCAAGCAGGCATCCCGGTGGAAATCTTCCATCTCAAGATTGCCGGCAAGGACATGTGGGGCCGTATGAAGGAAGTGGTCGCTCGCATTGAAGCCGCGCGTGCCTCCGGCTTGGACATCGCAGCTGACCAGTATCCTTATCTTGCCGGCGCGACGGCGCTCGATTCCTGCATTCCGCCCTGGGCCCACGCCGGCGGCCGGCAGGAGATGATGAAGCGGCTGCGCGACCCTGAAGTTCGCGCCCGGCTGCGCCGCGAGATTGGCCAGCCGGCGCAGGATTGGGAGAACTTCTACTGGATGTCGGGCGGCGCGACCGGCGTGATGGTTTCTTCGGTGAACAATCCCGCGCTCAAAGGCTACGAGGGGCTGCGGTTGTCCGAGGTGGCGCGCCAGCGCGGCCAGGATGCGCTGGAAGCTCTGTTCGATGTTCTTCTGGCCGATGAGGCGCAGACCAGCGCCATCTACTTCATCATGTCGGAAGAAGACGTCATCGAAGCGATGAAGCAACCGTGGGTGAGCGTCGGCACTGACTATCCCGCGGTCCGCACCGACGGGCCGCTCAGCTCCTGGAAGCCGCACCCGCGTGCCTACGGCAGCTACCCGCGCATCCTTCGGCGCTACGTGCGCGACCTGAAGGTGCTCTCGCTCGAAGAGGCCATTCGCAAGATGACTTCGTTGCCGGCGCAGCGGCTGGGGCTCGCCGGTCGCGGCCTGCTGGTTCCTGGCTACTTCGCCGATGTGGTTCTCTTCGACCTCGACCGCATCCGCGATCTGGCGACCTTCGAGCAGCCGCACCAGTACAGCACAGGCGTCGAGTACGTCCTCGTCAACGGTCAGCCGGTGTTGGAGAAGGGTCAGATGACCAGCGCGCGGCCCGGGCGCGTGCTGCGCGGGCCGGGATACAAGCCAGCGACGCCCTTGCCTCAATCACCGGCCGCGGCGCCCGCCGAGGCGCCGGTGCGCGCGGCTTCGCCTCCGCGCTACTTCCTCGCCACCAGCAAGGCAGCGAGTGGCGTTGACTGAAGTCTCTTTCTTGTAACGCGGGAAAAGCCGGCCTCGCGTGCCCAGGCGGCCACTTGAGCGAATTCCAGCGTCTCGCGCTTGCTGGTGATTCCGAAAAACAACGCCAGCAGACTCTCAAACTGGTCCTGGCGCTTTTCTTCGTGTTTTTCCCGAAAAGTCTCCCAAACAACGAGCTTGCCGCCCGGTCGGAGCGCGGCGCAGAGCCGCCGCAGCGTGGTGCGATTGATGCTTTCGTCGAGGTGATGCATGACATTGAAGAGGAAAGCGACATCGTGATTCTCGCCGAAAGAGGTGTCGGACAGGCAGCCGATGTGGAAGCAGAAGCGCTCGCCGAGACCGGCTTTTGCGACCAGCTCTTGGCCCACGCGCGCGGCCGGCTCCAGGTCCACCACAGTCACGCGAAGCGAAGGATGGCGGTGGCACATGACGATGGAATAGAGACAGTGTCCGGCGCCGACGTCGAGCAGGCTGCGGGGCGAGCGCAGATGAATACGGCGGGCCACTTCGTCGGCTGAGAGCGAGGCGATGTCGCGCAGCCCGAGCATGTAGCTGCGCCAGTGGGGCGCGTCCAGACGGGCGTGGATGTCGCTGGCCTCGCCCTTCTGGATGTAGTGCTCGAGCCGGCTCACCCATTCCCACTGGTCGTAGTTGAAGCGCACGAAGTTGGCCAGCGTCCGCGGCTGGTCAGAGAGCAGCCAGCGCTCGGCCAGCACGGAGTTGCGGAAGCTGCCGTTCTTGCGTTCCAGATAGCCGGAGTTGGCCAGCGCGTTGAGGAGCAGGCCAACGGCGTGTTCGTTGCAAGCGATCTCGGTCGCCAGTTCCTTTGCGGTCTTCGCCCGTGCCGTCAGCCGGTCGAAGACGCCGAAGTGGACGCCGGCCATGACGGTGCGGCTCACCAGCATCATCCCCATGACGTCGAAGAGCGGTAGGGGGAAGCGGCGGCTGGAGATCATCAGCCGCTCGCGAATGCCTTCCGGCAACACACCAAAGCGCATGGCAGCCTCCGCGGAATCAGCCCAGCATAGCCGCTGCCGCCGCGCCGGGCAAGGTGCGATAATGAGGTCTCCATGCCCGAGTTGCCGGAAGTGGAAACCGTTGTGCGCGGGCTGCGGCCGCGCGTCGAAGGCCGTCGCGTGGAGCGGTTGGAAATTCGGCAGCCGCTGGTGATTCGCGGCAGCCTGACTGGCTTTCGCCGGACGTTGAGCGGCGCGCGCATCCAGCGCGTGCGTCGCCACGGCAAATACATCCTGCTGGAGCTGCGCCCGCCGTCGAACCACACGCGCCCCAAGGTCTGGGTGGTGCACCTGGGAATGACCGGCCAGTTCTACCTCTGCCGGCCCGAGGCCGTGCGGCTGCCGCACACGCACGTGGTCGTGCGGCTCTCCAGCGGCGAGCAGCTTCGCTATCGCGACCCGCGCCGCTTCGGCAAGATGCTGCTCGTGGCCGCGACCGATCTGACGGACTACTTCGCGCCGCTGGGCCCGGAGCCGCTGCAGGTTTCCTTTCCGAAGTTCTGCCGCCTGTTTGCCGGGCGCCGGGCGCCGGTGAAGAATCTCCTGCTGAACCAGAACCGTCTGCGCGGGCTGGGAAACATCTACGCCATCGAAGCGCTCTTTGTGTCCCGCATCCACCCGGCGCGGGCGGCGGGCTCGCTGGAGCGCACGGAGCTGCGGCGTCTGTATCAGGCGATGCGCAGCGTTCTCCGCCGGGCTATCGCGGAGCAGGGAACCACTGTCGCCGACTACCGCACGGCCGAGGGCGCGCCGGGCGACTACCAGAACTTCCTGCGTGTGTATGACCGTGAGGGGAAACCCTGTCCGCGCTGCGGCGCGACGATTGAGCGCATCGTTCAGGCGGGCCGCAGCACGCACTTCTGCCCTCGTTGCCAACGGTGGAGGGAGTAGTCGAATCGCTCAGCGCGCGGCGCGCTGCGGGTTGAGGTCGGGCTTGCCCGACTCGGCGGATTGGAGGGCGGCCATCACTCGTTCCGCCCACTGCGATTGCTGGATGCCGTCCAGCCAGAGCACACGGCTGCCGAAGCGCTCGAACGGTGATTCCGTCAGCAGCTCTTTCAGAAGATTGTCGATGCGCTGCTGGAAGGCGCGGTCGGTGGCGCGGAAGCCGTCGCTCAGCGTGGGCTGGCGGAACGCCTCCGAGTAGATGGACTCGCGGACCATCGGGACGCCCACCAGCAGGTCGTAGGTTTCCAGCCAGCGCTCCAGCCAGGGCTCGACCGCCTTCTGCCGGCCGCACTTGTTCATCAGGTAGCAGTAGTTGTCGAGCACCGAGCGGTCGCAGATGACGGTCTGCGCGCGCTGCGCCGCCGCCAGCTCGTCGGCTATCTGCGTGTGCAGAATCCAGAGCTGGGCTTCGAGCGTCGTGCCTTCGTTGACCGGGAACGGGCAGCGGCGGGCCACTTCGGTGACCAGCTCGACGTTCTGCCCTTGCTTCTTGCGCAGCGCGCAAATGTCGTAGGCTAACGTTGTCTTTCCCACGCCGTGGGTTCCAATGAGGGCGAGTTTCATAGGGGATGAACGGTGCCGATTCTAGCACGCGGACAGCGGCCGTAACAGGCCGCGCCGGGCAGTGTACAATGGAGTGAGAGCGCATCTAATCTCGTGGGAGGAGAGCGCGGTGCACGTCGCCTGGCGGCTGGTTCGCATCATCGCCGGATTCGCGTTGCTGGCGTTCGGCCTCGTCGCAATTCTCATCCCAGTTCTGCCTCAAGTTCCATTCATCATCGCGGGCCTGCTGCTTCTGGCGCGGGAGTTCCACTGGGCGCGCCGCCTGCTGGAGTGGGCCAAGCGCCGCTGGCATAGCTTGCGCAACGCCGCCAGCGGAGCTGAAGCGAAGGATTGAAAGCACTCCCCGCTTGGCTTACCATCCCGACGGGACTAACGAGTCGGGGACGTGTTGTTCAAGACACAGAGCGCCGCGTTGTTCGGGATCGATGCCTATGTCGTCCAGGTCGAAGTCGACTTGGCGCAGGGCGGCAAGGGCGAGCTCGTCACCGTCGGCCTGCCCGACGCGGCGGTAAAAGAAAGCCGCGAGCGCATCCGCGCCGCCATCAAGAACTGCGGCTTCAACTATCCCAGCTACCAGAACATCACCGTCAATCTGGCGCCGGCCGACATCAAGAAGGAGGGCTCGGGCTTCGACCTGCCGATGGCTCTGGGGATTCTGGGCGCCACCGGTGTGTTCTTCGGGCGCGACCTGAACGAGTTTCTCTTTGTCGGCGAGCTGGCGCTGGACGGGATGGTGCGCGCGGTGCGGGGCGCGCTGCCGATTGCGCTGGCGGCGCGCGACGCTGGCATCCGCAACCTTATTGTGCCGGAGGAGAATGCGCGCGAAGCCGCGGTGGTCGAAGGCATTCGTGTTCATTCGGCGAAAGCGTTGCCGCAGATCGTGGACCTCATTAACGACCCGGAGTCCGCCACACCGGTGCGGGTCGAACCAGAGAGCCTGCTCGAAGAAGCGGCCGACTACGGCATCGATTTGCGCGATGTCCGCGGCCAGCAGCACGCCAAGCGGGCGCTCGAGGTCGCCTGCGCCGGCGGCCACAACATCATCATGATCGGCCCTCCGGGCTCAGGAAAGACGATGATGGCCAAGCGCATCCCCACCATCCTGCCGCCGCTGGCGCTGGAAGAGGCGCTGCAGACGACGAAGATCCACAGCGTCAGCGGGCTGCTGCGCGACGGGCGCGGCCTGGTGGGCACGCGGCCGTTCCGCTCGCCGCACCACACGATTTCCGATGCCGGGCTCATCGGCGGCGGGACCATCCCGCGGCCGGGCGAAGTCTCGCTGGCCCACAACGGCGTGCTGTTCCTCGATGAGCTGCCCGAGTTCGACCGCAGCGCGCTGGAAGTGCTGCGCCAGCCGCTGGAAGACGGCGTGGTCACCATCTCGCGCGCCATGACCAGTCTGACTTTTCCCGCGCGCTTCCTGCTGGCGGCGGCGATGAACCCCTGCCCGTGCGGGTACTTCAACGATCCTACGCGCGAGTGCCGCTGCACCAAGCCGCAGATCGAGCGGTACGTGTCGAAGATTTCCGGCCCGCTGCTCGACCGCATCGACATCCACATTGATGTTCCGGCGGTGCGGTACAAAGAGCTGCGGGGGCCGGCGCCGACGGAGGATTCCGCCGCCATCCGGGGACGGGTGGGTCAGGCGCGGCAGCGGCAGCTCGAGCGCTTCCGCGGCGAGAAGATTTACTGCAACGCCCAGATGCCTTCGCGGCTGGTGCGCAAGTACTGCGCCATTGACGCGGCGTCTGAGAAGCATCTCGAAGACGCCATTACGCGGCTGGGGTTGAGCGCGCGCGCCCACGACCGCATCCTGAAGGTGGCGCGCACGATTGCCGATCTGGAAGGCAGCGAGGCGATCTCCGCCAAGCACGTCTCCGAAGCGGTGCAGTACCGCACCCTCGACCGCACCTACTGGGCCTGAGGGCCCGGTGGCTTGAGCATCTTCTCGAGCCGCGTCAGGCGCTCCCCCAGCGTTTCGTAGAGCCGGTCGGTTTTTTCGTGCAGGTGGGCGACTTCGAGTTCGGCCTTCAGGTTCACCTCGTAGTCCAGGTCGGCCTTTAAGCGGTCCTTGGAGGACTGGCGGTTCTGGCTCATCATAATGACGGGCGCCTGGAGGGCGGCCACCATCGACAGCGCCAGGTTGAGCAGGATGTAGGGGAACGGATCGAAGGCGCTCGGCCCTTTTACGGTGTTGGCCGTAATCCAACCCAGAAGGAAGAGGCCGAAGACGATGATGAACGTCCAGGAGCCGCCGAACTGCGCCACTTTGTCGGCAATGTGCTGGCCGAAGGTGGAGTGTTCTTCCTCTTCCACGTTGAGGTTGCGGGAGACACGGGTGCGTAACAACTCATCGGCCTTGCGGGTCATGCGGCCGAGCGAGGCCAACATGTGCAGCGCGGCGTCGGGGTTCTTCTGGAAGAGAAGGATAAGGTCGTCGCGGCCCAGCGCCAGTAGCTGGCTATCGGCCAGCGCGGCCGCGGTGGCGGTGCGCGGACCCTCGTCGAGCAAGGCCAGCTCGCCGAAGAAATCGCCTTCCTGGGCGACGTTGAGGACAATCTTTTGTCCGGCGGTGTCCTTGATGTAGAGCTCGATCTCGCCGGACCGAACGATATACAGGGCGTCGCCCGGTTCGCCCGCATGGAAGAGCGTGGCGCCGTCCTTCAAGCTGACGGAATCAATGACGTTGGCCAGCGCCTTGCGGTCGTCCTCGTTCAGAAGATCGAAGAAATGAATTCCAGCCAACAGGGAAGCGTCGCATGCCATGGTTGGACCTCTCGGTAGAGACGTTGCCAGCGCTGCG
>JAXIPK010000316.1:0-3431 GCA_045402975.1 Acidobacteriota bacterium | reverse complement strand
CGGTTCTGCTCCGCCAGAACGTCTGCCACTGCGCGGAGGCGCGCCCCGACGTTGTCGGGGGCAATCTGCTTCGCCGCTGCCGCAAAGCCCGCAGGCTCAAACGGATTGTGCTGATAGAAGCTGGAGACTTTGTCGAAGCTGTAAAGATAGTCGCGGTAGAGCGCCGACGTCTGCGGAATGCCGGTGAACGGAATGGAGTTTGCGCCCATCAGCCCGGCCATCATACTGGAGCAAGTCTCAGGTTGGGTAGGGCGGGGCCTTGCGCCCCGCCGGTTTATCCGAGAGTCGCGAAGATGCGTTTGATCTCCGCTCGCGCCGCATCCTCCACAGGCACCAGCGGCGCTCGCGGCGCCCCGCCGACGTACCCGCGCAGCTCCATCGCAAATTTCAGGCCGGCGATGCCGAAACGCGTCGTGACCGCGGCAGTCGGCTCGAGCAGCTTCTCCTGCAATTCCCGCGCCCGCTGGTGCTCGCCCGCGCACGCCGCGCGATACAACTCCACGCACAGCTCCGGCAGCGCGCACGCCACCGCCAGCACCGCGCCCTGCGCGCCGATGCACAACACCGGATACAACACCGACGCCGCGCCTACCAACACCTGAAACTCTGCCGGCGTCGTCCGGCGAATCTCGGCGATCAACTGCACGTCACCCGAGCTTTCTTTCAACCCAATGATGTTGGGATGCTCGGCCAGCCGCGCCACCAGCGGCGCCTCCACCTTCAGCCCGGTGAACTGCGGCACCGAATAAATCAGCACCGGAATCGGGCTCGCTTCCGCCACGGCGCGAAAGTGCCGCTCCAGCGCGGAGTTTGTCATTTGCGATCGGAAATACGACGGCGTGCGCACCAGCGCCGTGTGGTACCCGAGCTCGGCCGCGCGCCGCGTCAGCGCAATCGTCTCCGCCGTTGCTTCGCAGCCCGTCCCCGCAATCAGAAGTTTTCCCGAATCCGCCGCGCCCCGCACCATCTCCCAAATCCTCACCTTCTCTTCTTCGCTCAGGTAGACCGACTCCCCCGTCGATCCGATGACCACGTAGCCCGCCAGTTCAGCACGGTTGTACTTCTGCACATTCGCCGCCAGCGCCTTCAGTTCCACGCTCCCATCGGCTGCGAACGGCGTCGCCAGCGGCGGAAAAATTCCTCGCAGCGCCAACCGCGCCGAGCTCATGACTTCGTCTCCTGCGACGACGCGCGCCGCGCCGGCGCTTCCTGCGGTGCCGGGGCCGCCGCGCCCGCCGCCTTGCGCGCCAGCGGCTTCGGATGCAGGTCCTGTAAGCAATGGATCTCCGTCTTGTGCTTCTGCAGCGCTTCAATCCCGCTCACCGCCGCCATCGCGCCTTCCAGCGTCGTGATGCACGGCACCTGGTGCCGCACCGCCGCGCGGCGAATCGCCCGCTCGTCGTAGAACGACTTCGCCCCCAGCGGCGTGTTGACGATGAGCTGCACCTTCCGTGTCTTCAGCAGGTCCACCACGTTCGGCCGCCCTTCGTTGACTTTGAAAACTTTCTCCACTTTGATCCCGGCCGCGGCCAGCGAGGTCGCCGTTCCGCCGGTGGCGATGAGCTTGAACCCCAGCGCCGCCAGTTGCCCCGCAATCGGCGCCAGCGCCTGCTTGTCGCGGTCGTTCACGCTCAGGAACGCCGTGCCCGCCGTCGGCAGCCGCTGGCCCGCCGAAAGCTGCGCTTTCGCAAACGCCGTCCCGAACGTCGTCCCCACGCCCATCACTTCGCCGGTCGACTTCATCTCCGGCCCCAGAATCGTGTCCACGCCGTGGAACCGCCCGAACGGAAACACCGGCGACTTCACCGCGTAGAAATTCCTCGCCGCTCCGCTCTCCGGCAGCTCGAACTCTCTAATCCTCGCGCCCGTCATCACCCACGCCGCCAGCTTGGCCAGCGGCACGCCGGTCGCCTTGCTCACGTATGGCACGGTGCGCGACGCCCGCGGGTTCACCTCCAGCACGTAGACGGTGTCGCCCTGCCCGCCTTCAGGCCGCGACGGCACCGCGTACTGCACGTTCATCAGCCCGACGACGTTGAGCGCCCGCGCCAGCCGCCGCGTGTAGTCGCGGATCGTCTCGAGGTGCCGTTCTTCCAGTTGATACGCCGGCAGCACGCACGACGAATCGCCCGAGTGAATCCCCGCCTCCTCGATGTGCTCCATGATGCCACCGATGTAGACCTCGTCGCCGTCGGCCAGCGCGTCGACATCGAGCTCGAAGGAATCTTCGAGAAAGTGGTCGACCTGAATCGGCAGCGCCTGCACGAATTCTTCCGCCTCGCGCACGTAGGTCTCCACCGTTTCGCGGTCGTAGGCGATCACCATCGCCCGCCCACCCAGCACGTAGGACGGCCGCACCACCACCGGGTAGCCGACGCGCTCGGCCACCTCCACCGCTTCCGCCACGCTCCACGCCACACCGTGCTTCGGCTGCGGGATACCCAGCTCGGCCAGCAGCCGGCTGAACCGCTGCCGGTCTTCCGCCAGGTCAATCGAGTCCGGCGAAGTGCCGATGATGTTGACCTCCGCCGCCTGCAGCGCCCGCGCCAAGTTCAGCGGCGTCTGCCCGCCGAACTGCACAATCACGCCGTCGGGCCGCTCCCGCGCCACGATGCTCATTACGTTTTCAAACGTCAGCGGCTCGAAGTATAGCCGGTCCGAGGTGTCGTAGTCGGTCGAAACCGTCTCCGGGTTGCAATTCACCATCAGCGTCTCGTAGCCCGCCTCTTTCAGCGCGAAGCTGGCGTGGCAGCAGCAGTAATCGAACTCAATCCCCTGCCCGATGCGGTTCGGCCCGCTGCCGAGAATCATGATTTTCTTGTGCGCCGTCGGCTCGGCTTCGTCTTCGTCTTCGTAGGTCGAGTAGAGATAGGGCGTGAAGGATTCGAACTCCGCCGCGCAGGTGTCCACGCGCTTGAAAACAGCTTCGTAGCCGAGCGCCAGGCGCCGCTGCCGCACCGTTGCTTCTTCCACGTTCCACACCCCGGCCAGGTGCTCGTCGGAGAATCCGTTGCGCTTCGCTTCGCGCAGCAGCTCCGCCGGAACATTCTCGTGATTGTGCTCGGCGAGCTCCTGCTCCAGCGCCACGATGTCGGCCATCTGGCGGATGAACCACGGGTCGATGGCCGAAAGCCGGCAGATTTCTTCCTGGCTCATCCCCTGCCGCAAAGCCGCAAACAGCGCCGTCAATCGCTCCGGCGTCGGCACGGTCAGCAACCGCCGCAGCATTTCCTCCGGCAGCCGCGGCATCGAGAAGCGCTTTCCGGTTTCGAGCGAGCGCATCCCCTTGAGCAGCGCTTCCTTGAACGTCCGCCCGATGGCCATCACTTCGCCCACCGAGCGCATCTCCGTGCCCAGGGTGCGATTGGCGCCGGGAAATTTCTCGAACTGCCACTTGGGAATCTTGCCCACCATTGACTACGTGGTGGCCA
>JAXIPK010000294.1:0-5275 GCA_045402975.1 Acidobacteriota bacterium | reverse complement strand
CTGCCACCTCCACCACCACCGCCAGTCGGCTGCAGGCGCGAGACGCTGACCCCTTCGCGGGCCGCCACAATCTTGATCGGCAGCACAACCGATGTCCCCGCGAACGACCCCAGGAACCCCTCCACCTGCAATGCTCCCGGCGGCCCGTCGTGGGTCAGAATCGCTTGCCCGGCCTGGTTGTCCGCCACGCCCAACCCCGGCGCCGGCCCCGGCCCGGTGAAGATGGTCGGCGCGGTCGAGTTGGCCGCCCGCATCTGGTTGTGGGTGGCCACTGTCGTGCCGGCATCGTTGATCAGCCGCAGCGTGACGTTGAGTGAATCCCGGGTGGTGTTCTGCAAGCGGTAGAAGGTCTCAAAACCACCGAAGGTGCTCCACAGCGGGTTGAACAACGTGGTCTCGGCCACCCGCACGGTGAAGTCGCGGGCTTGCATGGTCGAGTTGGTTACCCCAACCAGAATGGTCATGGCGCTGGCGGCGGTGACGCTGACTCGGTTGCCGTTGGGCAGAGTGGGATCGAACAGGCGGATGTTACGTGGGCTGAGCGAGCTGGTGCCCGAGCAGCCCGGCTGGACGTCCGCGGCGGCAAAGGCGTCGACATCGGGGAAGGCGTTGTCGGCCGCCGTGGGGTAGTTAGCCTCGGCCGCGTAGCTGGAAGTCCCGCGGGCTGCCACCGAAAACCAGAAGGTGGTCATGGCCGGGATGTTGCCCGAGAGAGTGCGCCCGTCCGGGGCCACACTGGTCGGGTTGTTGCAGTCCACACTCTGGGCCCGCGCCCCTAGCGCACAAACCGCGAAGAATAAGAACACTACGACCCGCAATAGGATGGTTCGCATAGAAAGACCCTCCTTCACCTCCGAAAGTGGGCGGAGTCTAGTCCTCAGGGAAGGCCGCAGTCAAGAAGAAGTGCGGCGAGTTAGCCGGTCGAAAGGGCGGAGGTGCAGTGGCCGCAGCGACTAGCTTTCACCGGCACGGCCATCAGGCAGTGTGGGCAGTCGCGGGTCGCGGGCGGCGCCGGCGCCTGGGCTCGCTTCAAGCGATTCACCTGACGGATGAGCAGGAAAATGGCGAAGGCGATGATGAGGAAGTTGATGAGGGTGTTGAAGAACAGGCCGTAGTTGAGCGTAGCGGCGCCGGCGGCTTTGGCGGCGGCCAGCGACTCATAGTGCTGCCCGGTGAGGCTGAGAAAGAGGTTGGCGAAGTCCATCCGGCCGAACAGCAGGCCGAAGGGCGGCATCAAGATGTCGTCCACGAAGGAGGTGATGATCTTGCCGAAGGAGGCGCCGATGACGATGCCCACCGCCATATCGAGTACGTTGCCGCGCATGGCGAATTCTTTGAATTCTTTCAGCATGGGTCCTCCTGTGGAGTAGAGCGCCGTGCCGGCCACCATGTGAGGCAGGCCGACCTGGGCGGTCACCCATTCGTTCTGGTCGGAATCGGAGCTCACGAACGCTGTCCGGGGGCATTGTGCCACAGAGAGAAAGTGAAAGAGTGACAGAGTTGCAGGGTGACAGAGTGGAAGAGTCGACCCTTCGACTCCGCTCTCGCCCTTTCGAAGAAAGGGCGTGGCTTCGCTCAGGGTAAATAAGCCTGGCCCCCGTAACCGGGGCCGGCTTATTTAAATTCCTTCACTTCGACGACGGTGTCGCCGACAAAGGTGACGAAGATGGTGAAGGGCGGGTTGCCGTAAATCCAGTCTTCGTACTCAACGCCGTCGCGGGTTTCGCGGACTTTCTTGTCGGGGCGGCCCTTGGCGGCCAGCACCATCTCGCGGTTCATGCCGGCGATGGCGCGGCGCTCCTTGATGGGCTCGCGGAACTGCTCGGGGATGGTCTCAATCCAGGCGCGGGCGGAAGACTGGGCCTCGAAGTCGAGCACACCGCCCAGCAGCCCTTTCACCTGGTCGGCGGTGAGGTCGGGCAGACCGTCAGGAAACGCCAGCGTGATCCAGGAGCCGAAGCCGGCGCGGATGGGCTCGGCCGAGGGGTCGGCGGGCGGCAGCTTCTCGACCGTCGGCACGGGAATTCCGCTGCCGCCGGCCTCAATCGTAATGCGCTCGGTCCACTTCTTCTTGCGCTTGCCGCCGCCGTTGATCTCAAAAATGATGCGGTTGTTAAAGAACTCGATCCTGGTGATCTGGATTTTTTCGCCGGTGTAGATGGCGGCGCCGCGCTTGGCGAGGTCTTCGCGCAGCTTGTCCTGGTTGATTTGCCCCGAGCCGTCCACCGTCACCGCTTCCTTCACTTCCTTGCTGGCGGGCATGGGCTGGCGAGCGGTGGCGTACTCAAACGCCAGGAAGCGGACGATAGCCAGACGGTTCTGGTCGGAAAGGTTGGAAGGAACCTTGGAGGTTTTGGTGGCGGCGGCCAGGCCGGCAGCGAAAAAAAGAATAGCGAAGGCGAGAGCGGAACTGCGGGTTATGAACTTGAAGCGCCCGGCTTCCATTCTGCGTCTCCCGACGGCATCGCGCCCGGCTCCAACTCGGCGGCCATCGCCGGCGCCACTTTCAGGAACCCGGTGCGCGCCTGCCATACGATAGCCACGACCAGTACGCCTGTACATAGGATGCTGCCTTCGGGCCCATAGTCGCCTCCGGTCAGCCACTGGGGGCCGTGGTCTTTGGCGGTGAGCAGCTGGCTCTGGAGCACGATGCCGCTGACGGGCAGCGAATAAACAAAGGCCATGATGAAGTTCCAGGAAATGTGCAAGCCGATGGGATACCACAGCGCCCGCGTTTTCAAGTAGGCCTGGGCCAGCCAGATGCCGGCCAGGATGGTATTGGAGACGGTGAACCAGGTGGCGTTGGGATTGCTCGCGTGCCCCAGGCCGAACAGCCCGGAGATGGCGACCACGGAAATCGGCGCGCCCCAAGACTCCACTAGGCGCTGAAAAGGGTAGCCGCGGAAAAGCAGCTCTTCGTTGGTCGCTGCGACGCTGAACAGCACAACCGCCCACAGCAGGCCGCGCACCAGCGCCATCGGCTCTACTTCGCGCAGGTGCCACTCGGTGCCGCCGAACGCGGCCCCTGCACCCACGACGACGGAGAGCATCAGCGCCCCGCCGCCCAAACCGAGGGCGAGCTCCTTACCCCAGCCGCCGTAAAACCAGAAGCCGAGGTTGCGGAAGCGGCGCTTGTCGGCCGCGCGCAGCAACGTCCACGTCGCCGCGGCCGAGCAAATGCCCATGATCAGAGCCTGGAGGAAGAGCCCGCGCTCGTGATTCCCGCGGATGAACCCCAGGGGTGGAAAAAGCATCACCGCAACCATAAACAAGGCAAAGACGGCGGCGAAGGTCGGCAGAAAAAGCAGCGCCCGCAGGCCGGGGCGCAGACGCCCGTCCGGCGCAACGAAGACTTGTTTGAGTGTCACAGTCGCCTTTCCTCCGCGTCCTCTGCGCCTCTGCGGTTAGCTCGCCTTGTGCTTTGTCGCCACATTGCTTTGTGTCTTTGTCCCTTTGTGGCTAGTTCTTGCCGCGTTCGACTCGTACACCATGCATGGCGACGCGGAAGGGTAGCAGTGTTGCCCCGGCGGACGCCAGCGCCGAGGCCAGCTCGCCCCTCCGCCTGGGCTCGCAGAGGAACACGACGCAGCCGCCACCGCCAGCGCCGCAGACTTTCGCGGCCAGCGCGCCGTGACGCTCGCCGGCGCGCGCCAGCTTGTCGATGAACGGCGTAGTGATCGTCGGCGCGTTGCGCCGCCGCGCTTCGGCGTCCCGCCGCATCGCCTCAGCCAACCGCTTCCAGTCGCGGCGGAGCAGCGCTTCGCGAGCCAGGCGGGCAGCGGCGGCGATTTCTTCAAAGTTGTTCCGCAGGCGGCGATCGCCGTCAATGTAGTTCTTCATCACTTCCCAGTTGTTGATGCCCGAGCGGCGCGGCTTGCCGGTGTAGACGAGCACGAGGCGCGACTCAAGCTCGAGGGCGGGAACGCGCAGCGGCTCGCGGCGCGTGCGCACCGGGTCGAGATGAATGGCGTTCGCGCCGCCGTAGACCGGCGGGTAGTGGTCCTGCTCGCCGGTGGGCACGCCGAGCACACGGGCTTCAATGTCGCGGGCCAAGGCAATCCAGTCGTGAGTGCGTGCGCCCTTGCCGAGAGCGCGGCTCAGCGCGGCGCACACCGCCACCGCCATTGCGCTTGAGCCGCCCAACCCTGCGCCCGCCGGCGCCTCCGACCACGTCGTCAGCATTAGTCCTTTAGACGGCGCAAAGTGGCGAACCAGCTCAGCCAGCAAGGGCAGCTTGTAGCGCCGCCTGGCGTGCAAGGCCGCCAGTGAGGCGAACTCCTCCCGTTGGTTCGAATCGTGGGAAATCAGAACGATGCGGCGGTCGCGCCGCGGCTCGGCGACCGCGTGCGCGTAGCGCGTGATGGCGACGTTGACCGTCAGCGCGCCGGGATGAAAAAGGTAGAGCGGCCAGAGGTCGAGCGTTCCTCCGGCGAGGTCAATCCGCGTCGGCGCCCAGGCATGCACTCGCACCGGTCTGTCATCCACGGGTCACGGGTCGCGGGACGCGGGTCACGATTTTTTCTCCGGGGCGGGTGGCTCGAAGCAGCGGCGGCAGCGCGCTTCGTAGGTCCCGTGCGCCCCGACCAGGATGCGCTCAGCCGAGGCCACCAGCCGCTGGGTGTGCTTGGCGGGGTTGCCGCAGCGCACGCAGATCGCCAGCAGCTTGGTGACTTCCTCGGCCGCGGTCATCAGTTGCGGGATGGGCTCGAAGGCCACGCCGCGGTAGTCGGTGTCGAGCCCGGCGATGATGACGCGCTTGCCCATGTTGGCCAGCTTCTGCGCCACATCCACCAGGCTCGTGCCCATGAACTGCGCTTCGTCAATGCCGATGACTTCGGTGCGCGGGTCGAGCTTGTCCATAATCTCCGCCGCCGAGTTGACGGTGTTGGCGGCGATGCGCAGCTCGCTGTGCGAAACAATCTCGCCTTCGGAGTAGCGCGAATCAATCGCCGGCTTGAAAATCTGCACCCGCTGGCGGGCAATCTCCGCCCGGCGCAGCCGCCGGATCAGCTCTTCGCTCTTGCCGCTGAACATGGGGCCGCAGACGACTTCAATCCAGCCCATGTTCCCTTTGACGATGTCCATGCTCTACCCCTCGTTGGGAAGCCGTGCATCATAGCACCCTCCTGCGCCCTTTGGGCTACGGAGGGCAGGCCCTCCACGCTGTCATCCCGAGCGGAACCCAGCTCGCCTCGGCGGGCTGGGTGAAGTCGAGGGACCTGCTTTTTTCCGGTCCTGGCCGGTTTGCCAGTAGCCTCGAAAATGCGTACAAACG
>JAXIPK010000153.1:0-8948 GCA_045402975.1 Acidobacteriota bacterium | reverse complement strand
CCGAGCAGGTCGCGCACCGGCTTCTGCACGCGAGGGTTCAGGTGGACGGGCTAGACGATGTGAGCGTTGGGGTAGCGCTCAGCCAGTGCCCGAATCGCCGTGCAGAGAGAGCGCAGGGGCTCGCCGAAGCTCTCGCGGCGGTGCGCAGTGACCAGAATCACGCGACGGGAATCGAGGGGAAGGGAAGCCAGCGGGCCGCGTGCGTAGTCGTAGGGGCGGGCGGCGACGTCGAGCAGGGCATCAATGATGGTGTTGCCGGTGACGCGGATGTGCGCGTCGGGCATGCCTTCGGCGAGCAGGCTCTGGCGCGCGCCTTCGGTGGGCGCGAAGTGGAGCGTGGCGAGCGCATCGGCAAGGCGGCGGTTGGCTTCCTCGGGAAACGGTTGCGCGAGGTCGCGGCTGCGCAGGCCTGCCTCGACGTGGGCGACAGGGATGCGGGAGTAGAAAGCGGCCAGCGAGGCGACGAAAGACGTCGTGGTGTCGCCCTGGACGACCACCCAGCCGGGCTTTTCTTCGGCCAGCACCGGCTCGAGCTCGGTAAGGATGCGCGCGGTGGAATAGAAGAGCGACTGGTCGGGTTGCATCACTGCGAGGTCGTGGTCGGGCCGGATGTCGAAGAGACGCAGGACCTGATCAAGCAGCTCGCGGTGCTGCCCGGTGACGCAAACCCGGCTGGTGAAGTCCTTTGGCCGCGCTCGCAGCGCCTTGATGACCGGCGCCAGCTTGAGCGCCTCCGGCCGCGTCCCGAAGATGGACAGAACCTTGAGGGGCATGAATGGCGATTATAGCTGCGCGCGTTGCTTAGGGCGCGATGACTTCGAGCGCTTCTTCATACTTCTTGAATGGGGGGATGAGGTAGGCGCCGCGGATGCCGGACGCGGAGGCGGACTTGGTCCAGGCGAAAAGCTCGCGGGCGAGCGCGAAGCCTTCGTCGCGGGCGCGCGGGCCGGCGGCTTCCAGGCGCTTCAAGACAGCTTCGGGAATCACGATGCCGGGCACTTCGTTGTTGAGGCGTTGAGCGAGCTGCAAGCTGGTGAGCGGCCAAATGCCGATGAGCACCGGCACCGGCGGCGGGCCGCCGAAACGCTCGAGAAAGCGCTCCCATTGCGCCGGGTCGAAGAGCGGCTGGGTCATGGCGAAGTGGGCGCCGGCCTCGAGCTTCAGCCGAAAGCGGCGGATTTCTTCGTCGAGGTCGTCGGCGGTAGGATTGAGCGCGACGCCGATGGCGAAGTTGGTCGCCCCGCCCAGCGTCTTGCCCGCCCAGTCGTAGCCCTGGTTGAGACGATGAATGATGCGTACGAGGCCGACGGCGTCCACTTCGTAGATGCCGGTGACCTGCGGGTGATCGCCGAGCGAAGGCGGGTCGCCGGTGATGGCCAGCACGTTGCGCACGCCGCCCACCGACCAGGCGCCCAGCAGCATGGCCTGCAGGCCGATGACGTTGAGGTCGCGGGTGGTGAGATGGGGAATGGTTTCGAGCCCAGCGCGCTCGATGGCCACGGCCAGCATGATGGCGTCCATGCCTAGCCGCGCCAGTGTGCCGCTGTTGATGTCGACCGCGTCGACGCGGCCGGACGCGCGCAGCCGCTCGACCGCTTCGTGGATGCGCTCGAGATTCACGCCTTTGGGCGGGTCGAGCTCCACCGAGACCACGAAGCGCCCCGCCCTCAGCTTGCGATAGAAGCCGGAGTCGGGCTCGGCCGCGGCCTCACGCGGGACTTCCGGCACTGCATGCACCGAAGGCTGGACACGCGCCGCCGCCGCCGGCTTCGCGCCCGGCTTCAACTGCTTCACTGCCTGTGCCATGGCGCGGATGTGCTCGGGCGTGGTGCCGCAGCACCCGCCCAGAATCGCCGCCCGCAGCCCGGCGGCCTGGCGGGCGAAGTCGGCGAAGTATTCCGGCGTGGCCTTGGGATAAATGATGCGGTCGCCCATGCGCCGGGGCAGGCCGACGTTGGGTTGAATCGAAAGGCGCGCGCCGTTGAGCTCGGAGAGCAGCCGCAGGACGTTGAGCATGTCCTGCGGGCCGATGCCGCAGTTGGCGCCTACAGCGTCGACCTCAAGCTCAAGCAGGCGCCGGCTGGCCTCCACGGCTTCATCGCCCAGCAGCGTTCGCGCTTCATCGTTGTAGGCGAGCTGAGCCACGACCGGCAACTGCGAAAAGCTGCGCACGGCTTCCACCGCCCAGATGAGTTCCTGCAAGCCGGGAAAAGTTTCCAGGATAAAGAGGTCGACTCCGCGCTCTTCCAAGGCCGCGGCCTGTTCGCGAAAGACGGCGCGCGCCTGCTCGGCCAGCGCTGCGGCGTCGGTTTCCTCCAGCCACCAGGTGCGCCCCAGCGGTCCGATGGAGCCGGCGATGAGCACCTGAGCGCCGGCGGCTTCGCGGGCCTCGCGGGCGATCTTGACGGCGGCGTGATTGAGCGCCGCCACCTGGCCGGCCAGCCCGAGCGGTCCGAGCTTCCAGCGGTTGGCGCCGAAAGTGTTGGTCTCGATCATGCGCGCGCCGGCGCGGATGTAATCGAGGTGGATGCGGAAAACGGTTTCCGGCTGGGTGAGGCTGACTTCTTCGACCGAGCGCACGTGGCCGAGCCGCTCGTAGATCTGCGAGCCCATGCCGCCGTCGCACACCAGCAGCTCGCGGTCGAGGAGAGTCCGAAAGTCAGCGCGCTTCATCGTAGTGGCTGCGGAGGCCGGCAGCAGAATTCACGGCAAAAAAATTCTCCTCTGCCACGCCGTGGCAGAGGAGAGAGGTGTGCGGCGTCGGGCGTTTTACAGCCCGTTGGGGCTGACGACGCTGTCGTTCTCGGTCTGGTTGTAGATGATGACCACGGCGGCGATGATCCCGCCGATGGCAGCCGCCGCGATAGCCGCTTTGGCGCCCGTGCTCAAGCCATACGAACCGCCCGGTGGGTTGGCCGGCGGCGCCGGCGAAGTGGTGACACGGGCGCTGCGCCCGGCCGGCACTTCCACGGTGCGATTGCTGCCGCGCACTTCCACCGAACCCTTCAGAGCCACGACCAGAACTTCATTCGCGCCCGTCTGCTTCACCTGCCAGACGGCGTTCTCGCTCTGCGGCACGACTTCCAGGCCGCCGGCCAGCACGCGGACGTTGCTGCCCGTCTGCAGGTGGGCGCCGCCGCGAACCAGCTCGATGCCGATGCCATCGGCGTTGCGGGCCGCGCGCGCTTCGCTCCTCGAATCCAGATAAATCTGTTCGGCGGGGGAGAGATACACCCGCGCCCAGCCCTTCGCCCCGGTGGTCAGGCGATCGCCGCTGTACATCGTGGATTCCTTGGGGACGTCGATGCCGTTCATCGTCGCCGGCGCGTTGACGACCACTCGTCCCAGCGCCGCCGGTGACGCGGCAGAAAGCGGCGAAAGTGCCGGACTCGCCAGCAGTCCGCACAGCACGATAGCCACCACTTGCACGGATACACGGTTTTTCATGGGCCCACCCCTCATAGAACTCGCCACGGCGGATTATCCGAATTGGCGCCGCTGGTGTCAAGAAAAAACTCGCCCCGGGCGCAGCGGTCTGGGCGTGCTTGTTTGCTACAATCGCGGGGAACGGAGGCCTGTCGCCGATGTTTGCCCGCCGCCTGAAAGTCGTCAGCCTGCTGTTCGGTTGCCTGGACGCGCTGCTGGCCGTGCTGGCGTTTGCGTCAGCGTACTGGCTGCGCAGCGACTTCCTGCCCAACTTGACCGGGCAGTTCCCGTTTTTGCCGTCGAGCGGGCTGTACGCCTTCTCCAGTTACCTGCCGCTGTTGAGCTCCGTCGTCGTCATCTGGCTGGCCGCCGGGTACCTGCTCGGTGTTTACCGTCCGCGGGAGTTGCGGGAGCGGCGGCAGGCAATCTTCGACCCCACGAAGCAGGCGCTGGCCGGGACCATAGTGCTGGCCGCCGGACTGTTCTTCATCAAAGGCTTTTACATCAGCCGCCTGCTGGTGCTTTTCTTCGTGGTGCTGAACTGGTTCTTCCAGGCGGCGGTGCGGCTGGCTTACATCGAATGGGGCCCGTGGTTGCGCGAGCGGTTGGGCGAGGCCTACCAGATTCTCATCGTCGGAACCGGAGAGGCAGCGCGCCAACTGGCGGCGATGGTTCGCTCCAGCCGCGCCGACGGGCTGCGGCTGGTCGGGTTCATCGCCACCTCTCCCGCCGTCAAAGAAAAGATCGATGGCTTGCCGGTTTGGGACGTGGGCGACGTGCCACGGCTGCTGCGCGAGAAAGTGATTGACGAAGTCATCTTCGCGGTCGGCCGCGAGGAACTGGGAGGCCTGGAGGACCTTTTCCTGCGCTGTGAAGAGGAAGGCGTGCGCACTCGCGTCCAGTTGCAGGTCTTCCCGCACCAGGCGTCGCAGGTTTTTGTGGAGCACTTCGGCTCAGTGCCGCTGCTGACCTTCAGCACGACGCCCGAGAATGAGGTGCATCTGCTGCTCAAGCGCCTGCTCGACCTGACGGGTGCGGCGCTGCTGCTGGTTCTGCTCTCGCCGTTGCTGGTGTTTCTGGCCGCGGTCGTCAAGCTGACGTCGCCCGGGCCGGTCTTCTACCGCCAGACGCGCTGCGGGCTGGGCGGGCGGCGCTTCACGCTGGTGAAGTTCCGCTCCATGGTGGCCGACGCCGAGCAACGTCAGGCCGAGCTCGCCGCGCTGAACGAAGCCGATGGGCCGGTCTTCAAGATGCGCAACGATCCCCGCGTGACACCGCTGGGACGCGCGATGCGTAAGCTGAGTCTGGATGAGCTGCCGCAGCTCTGGAATGTTTTCAAGGGCGACATGTCGTTCGTCGGCCCGCGGCCGCCGCTGCCGCAGGAAGTGGAGAAGTACGAGCGCTGGCAGCGCCGCCGGCTCCGCATGCGGCCGGGGCTGACCTGCTTGTGGGCGCTGGAGGGGCGAAGCGAGCTGAGCTTCTCGCGCTGGATGGAGCTCGATATGGCCTACATCGACAACTGGTCGCTGTGGCTTGACCTGAAGATTTTTCTGAAGACCATTCCCCGCGTCCTGCTGGGCCGCGGCGCGGCTTAGGCTATTCCACCGTCAGTGTCAACTGTTTGGCGGCGCGCCGCAGGGGGCGACCCGCGTCCGTCACTTCGATGGTGAAGGTGTAGCGGCCGGCTTTCTGGGGCAGGCCGGAGACGCGGCCGCTGGTGGAGTCGAGGAACAGGCCCGGCGGCAACGAACCTTCAGTGATGGCCCAATGGAGCGGTTTGGCGCCGCCCGCTGCCTGCACCGATGCGGAGTAGGGCGCGCCCAGCTGTGCCGCCGGCAATCCGCCCACGACAATCATCGGCGGGTCGAGGATCCCGGCGCAGGGATAGCCGAGCGAGCCATCGCTGCAAACCACAAAGACATCGCGCTGAGCGGTGCTGCCGGTAATGTCCCCCGCAAAGAGGTTGGTGGCGGCGGACTGGAATGCAATGGTGCTGCCGTCGAGGCTGATGGTGCCGTCGAAACTTTCCCCGTTGGGATTGGTGCCGCCCATCCCGAGGCTCATGCGCGCGGTGGTACCGGCCATGGTGTCGCGGAGGAAAACATCGCGGGCCCCGTTGCGATCATCGGTGACCAGATTGTTGGCGAAGCTGGTGAAAGCGACCAGGCGGGTGCCTCCGCTCATTTCCGCCAGGACATCGGTGTTGGCGTTGGCCTGGGTGGTGTCGCTGGCCAGGTTGATGCGGGTCGAGGTCTGCGCCGTGAGGTCGCGGAGGAACAGATCGGCGACGCCGTTGGTATCGCCATCCACGATGTTGGAGTCGCTGGCCAGAAAGAGCACCCGGTTGCCATTGGCGCTGAGGCTGCTGAAGGACGAGCCGGTGGCGGCGCCGCCGAGGATTGTCACGCTGGCACGTTGGGCATTGCGGCTGGCCACGTCCTCAACCAGAACCCCAATCTCAGCCGGCGAGGCGTTGTAGGCGACCGTGGCTCCGTCCGCCGACAGGCGCCCGCGCGTGGCGCCACCCGAAAGCTGAGCCAGCACGCGGAAGGTGCTGGTGCCGTCGGGGTCCGGGTCCCACGCCGTCCCCACGGTGAGGGTGGTGGCGGTCCCGTCGACGATAAAGCGGATTTGCCCCGCGCCGGTGCCGCTGACGATCTCCACCAGGCGGCCGTTGTGCTCGTCATCGGTCATGGTCAGGCTCATGGAGCCGATGGTGGTGTCGGTGAAGATGTCGGCGGTCACATCGTTGGCGGTGGCCACATCAAAGACGGTGGTGTTGTTGGGAAGGACGCCCCAGGGGGAATCTACGGTGAGAATGTGAGCGTCATTGGCGATGACCTGGCGAGTCTGGCCGCTGCCTGTTCCGGCGACCAACTCCACTACTTTCCCCACAAACCCCCCGGGGGTCATGTTGAGCGCGACGCTGCCGATGGTGGTCTCGCTGAAAATGTTGGCCGTGGTGCGCGGCACGCCGTTGGCCAGGTTGGCGCGCAACAAACCGACGCGGCGCGTGCGGACGACGCTGAGCGCGCCGCCGATAAAGTCCAGGTCGGTGACAAACACGTCGTTCTGGCCGTTGAAATCGGCCTGGTCGAGGTTCGTGGCGATGGCGTGGAAGGCGACCCGCAAAGTGTTGGCGGCCACGTGCGCCGTGGTGCTGATGTTGTTGCCTTCGGCAATGACGTGGAACACGGTGGTGTTGTCGGGCACGGTCGTCCAGGCAGGACTCACGGTAAGAGTGGTGGCGTCGTTGGCCGTGATTTCTCGCACCTGGCCGGCGCCGGTGCCCGCGAGCAGTTCCACGAGCTTATCCACTTGCGCGCCGGAGGTCATTGCCAGCGCGGCGCTGCCGATGGTGGTACCGCTGAAAATGGTGGTGGTGGTGGGGGGCACGCCGCCGGCGGTGGCCACGCTGACGCGCGCCGTGCTCACCGGGGCGACCGTGCAGCCGCTGACGGTGAGGGCGGTGATGAAAACGTCGCGGGTGTTGTTGGTGTCCATCGGCACCAGGTTGGTGGCGTCGGAGGTGTAGGCGACAAACAGCACGCCGGCGTTGAGGGCGCTCAGCGACGGCCCGAAACTGTTCTTGTCGCCCGCCGTGCCGTCGGTGGCCACGCTGACGCGCAGCGTCTGGTTGCAGGCGCGGTCGCGGAGAAAGATATCGGTCACGCCATTGGTGTCGCTGGCGATGAGGTTGGTGGAGAACGACGTGAAGGCGACGAAGCGACCGTCATCGCTCAGGATCGGGTCGCCGGAGTCGCTGTTGCTCGGTCCGCCGCCCGTGGCCACGCTCATCAGCTCGACCAACGGCGCCGCGGCTCCGATCCGCACCGTGTATTGCTGCTCGTCGGTACGGCTCTGGCTGTCCGTCACCCGGATGGTGAAGGTCTGGACTTCGGCCATGGTGGGCGTGCCGGTGATTTCTCCCGTGGTGGCGTTGAGGGTCAATCCCGCCGGCAGCATTCCGACCGTCACGCTGAAATTCAGAGGCGACGCCCCGCCCACCACCGTCACGGCGGCCGAATAGGCCACTCCCACTACGCCATCGGGGAGATTGGCCGCGGTGATAAAGGGTGGAATGGTAACCGGCGGCGGAAGGGTTTCCGTGCCGTTGCCGCCGCAGCCCGTGCCCAGCAGCGCCAGGCCGCAGGCCAGCGCCAGGCAAGCGGCCGGCCGGAGTAGTTTCAATGAGTGCCGAGACTGCACGAGCTTGGTCGGTCTCCTCCCGTGCTCAAGAAGAGAAATACTCTAGCGCACCCGCCTATTGCCGTCCATAAGAAATCCGCTTTCGCCTGTGCGGCGCAAGCCTTCAAGGTGGCCCGGGCTAGAAGAGGCGCTCGTTCGGCCGCAGGTTGCCGAAGCTGCCGACGTTGGCGACGGTGAAGACGAACCGGTATTCGTTCTGGCTGCGCAGCGTGCCCAGGCCCAGCCGGCGGAAAGCGAAGGCGACGCCGCAGCAGTCCCAGTTGTAGCTGGTCTGCACCAACGAACTGGGCAGGTAGTCCTGGCGGATGTCCCAAGCCACGCCGCCGGCGACGTTGAAGCCGCGGCGGTAGAGGTTCCCATAGGTGGCCAGCAGCCAGAGCTGATTGAAGCGCGGCTGGAACTGGTCGGTGTTGCGCAGGGTGTAGTGCGTGACGGTCATCCGGACGAGCTCGGTGAGCGTGAGGTTCACGCCCAGGCGCGTGTTGAGCGCCTTGTGCTGGTTGGGGTCGTAGTCCAGCCGGAAGTCGGTGTCGAAGCGCCCGCCGGGCGTAATCTGAATCGAGGTGGTGATAGGCGAGAAGCCTCGCGCCTGGTCGGAAAAGGCGAACGGGGTCAGCGCGATGGTGGACTGGAAAACGTTGCGCATTCCCGGCTGCAACGCGCCGCCGAAATCGCGGTTGATGAAATACTTCTGCGCGATTCGCCAGCGGAGGAGCTCCCGCGGCTGCGCGGCCTCGCCGCGGTTCTTGACGAAAATCCGCTGCGTGATTCCGTACTCCACTTCGTTGGTGTCGGTGACGATGTCGCGCTCATCGAAGCGGATGATCTCGGCGAAGTCGTCAACCCCGTTGCGGTAGCGGTAGGTTACGTCCGGCTCGATGACGTGCTTGTAGCGCGCGTTCTTGCGCTCGAAGATGCGCTCGAAAGAAGGGAAGCGCACATCAACGGAAACTTCGCCGGTGGCGCGCCGCAAGGGATTGTTGACTACGGTGAGTCCGCCGGGCACCAGCGGGTCGGCGATTTCACGCGCTCCGTAGCGCATGGCGCGCAGGCCGAAAGTCGGCGTCACGCCGAAGTACGCGCCCAGCCGCAGCGGCACGCTCAGCCGCGGATAGATTTCATAGCGCTGCACCAGCGAGGGTGTCTGGATCTGTGGATCATCGCGGTGCACCCCGCCGGCGTGCGCGTCCAGGCTGAAATAGACGGGCGTGCGGCGGAACCACGGCAGCGCCCGCGGCCGCGTCCCGGCGTCGAAGCCTGGCCCGGTGAACAGCGTCACCGATTCCTCCGGGTCGGCCCGGAAGAAATTCTGG